>JAAZCS010000113.1 GCA_012513125.1 Treponema sp.
ACCACGACAAGGTGGAGCTGGTGGATACCAACCACGACAAGGTGGATTCCAAAACAGAGCAAATGGTAATGGCGGTGGATTTAGACCTGGTGGAAATAGACAAGGTCCTTCAACTTTGCCAACTGTTGATCAGTCTAGGCAGCCATCTGCAAAAAAGACATTTAAAGGCAAAAAACAAATATATAGTAGAAAGGACGATGAACAGTTTGATGACAAGTTCTTTGAGATGAAGAAGAAGTCTGAAACTCCTATGAATGTTGTACCAAAAGAAATAGATATAATGGAAACAATTTCAGTTTCAGATTTAGCTAGAAAGATGAATTTAAAGGCATCTGAAATTATTGCTAAGCTTATGTCTATGGGAATGATGGTTACAATTACTCAATCAATCGATTCTGATACTGCAACTTTGTTAGCATCTGAATATGACTGTGAAGTTCATTTGGTAAGCTTATATGATGAAACAGTTATTGAAAGTGATAATGATGAAGGCGTTGAATTAAAATACAGACCTCCAATTGTTACTGTAATGGGACACGTAGATCATGGTAAGACAAAGACTCTTGATGCTATAAGACATGCTCACGTTGCAGAAGGTGAAGCAGGTGGAATTACACAATCGATAGGTGCATACTCTGTTTCAACTGAAAAAGGAAAGATAACATTCTTGGATACTCCAGGTCATGAAGCTTTTACTATGATGAGAGCTCGTGGTGCTCAGGTTACAGATATCGTTGTTTTGGTTGTTGCAGCTGATGATGGTGTTATGCCTCAGACTTTGGAAGCTATAAGTCATGCAAAAGATGCAAAAGTTCCAATTATTGTTGCTGTAAATAAAGTTGATAAACCAGAAGCAAATCCTGATAGAGTAAAAACTCAATTATCAGAGATTGGTCTGACTCCAGAAGAATGGGGTGGTGAAACTCAAAATGTTAACATTTCTGCACTAAAAGGAATGGGAATTGATGATCTTCTTGATGCTATTCTTATTCAGGCTGAAATATTGGAATTAAAAGCAAATGATGAATGTAGAGCTGAAGGAAAAATTCTTGAATCTAGAATAGATCAGGGAAGAGGTATTGTTTCTTCTGTAATCATACAACGTGGTACTTTAAGACAAGGTGATCCTTTTGTAGCTGGAATTTATTCTGGTCGTGTTAGAGCAATGTTTAATGATAGAGGTGCTAGAATTCAGGAAGCAGGTCCTTCAATGCCTATAGAAGTATTAGGTATGGAAGAAATGCCAAATGCAGGTGATCCTTTCCAAGTTACAGAAACTGAAAAAGATGCTCGTGCTATTTCGTCTAAAAGACAAGAATTGAAGCGTTTTGAAGATGCAAAAGCCGTTAAAAAAGTTACTCTTGATAATTTGTACTCAACAATTGAAGCTAGTGAAGTTAGAGAATTGAAAGTTATTATCAAAGCTGATTTGCAAGGATCCGCAGAAGCTCTCAAAACTTCTTTGGAAAAACTCTCTACAAGAGAAATCAGACTTTCTGTTATTCATTCTTCTGCTGGAGCTATCAATGAAAGTGATGTAACATTAGCGGCTGCAGATTCAAATGCAATTATTATTGGTTTTAATGTTAGACCAACACCTAAAGCAAAAATTCTTGCAGAACAAGAACGTGTTGAAATCAGAAAATATAATATTATCTATAAATGTGTTGAAGAAATTCAAGCAGCAATGGAAGGTATGTTAAAACCTGATACTAAAGAAGAAGTTATTGGTATGCTTGAAGTACGTGATACATTTAAAGTACCAAAGATTGGACTTATTTCTGGTGTTATTGTTTCTGAAGGTGTTGTTCGACGTACTTCTAGTATTAATCTTATTAGAGATGGAATTGTTAAATTTACAGGTAAAATTTCTTCTTTAAAACGATTCAAAGATGATGCAAAAGAAGTTTCAACAGGATATGAATGTGGTATTGGACTTGAAAATTGGCAAGATGTTCAAGTTGGAGATCACATGGAAGTATTTGAATTTGTAGAAGTAGCTAAAAAGCTTGGTAAAACAATTGTGGAAGAACAAAAGGAAAATGCAAAGAAATTAGCTGATGCTACTAAAAATGAGGCTAAATAAAAATGGGATTATATCGTTTGCAAAGATTAAATGATCAACTTCGTGATGAAATATCACATTTGATTTTAAGGGGTGATGTAAAAGATCCAAGGGTTAATTCTTTTATCTCTATAAACCGAGTTGAAGTTACAAATGATTTGGCTTATGCAAAAGTTTACGTTTCTAGTTTTTTATCAGATAGTGATTTAAGAAAGGGTGTTGCAGGTTTGAATTCTGCGGCAGGTTTTATTCAATCTAGTATTGCTAAAAAACTAACTATTCGTCAATTTCCTAAACTGCAATTTATTGTTGATGAAGGAATGAAAGAGGGATTCAAAATGGTTCAAAAATTAAATGAACTAGAAAAAGAATCAAATAAAGAAAAGTAAAATAATAAAAATTACGAGTTGAAAAGCTCGTAATTTTTTTTTGGATAGTATGAATATAGATAATATGAACAATGATGGTATTGTATTACTGTCAAAAAGAGAGAATGAAACTAGTTTTAGTTCTTTGTACAATGTTAAAAAGGCTATCAAAACAAACAAAGTTGGACATACAGGAACTCTTGATAGTTTCGCAAGTGGTTTGTTAGTAGTTTGCGTTGGAAAAATGACAAAACTTGTTTCAAATATAACTGAATTTAGTAAAGAATATGAAGCGATTATTAAATTTGGTGAAGAAACTGATACATTGGAATTAACTGGCAAAATAATTAAAACAACAGATTTACCAACTGAAGAAAAATTTAAGAGTGTTTTGTTGAAATATAAGGGAAAAATGCTTCAATTACCACCACAATATTCGGCAATTCATATTAATGGAAATCGTGCTAGTGATTTGGCAAGAAAAGGAATTGATTCTGTTATACCAAAGCGTGAAATAAATGTTTTCGATTCCTCAATTAAAGAATTAAAATTAAATAGCAATAACAAAGTGGAATATGCCAGAATCTTTTTTTCTGTTTCAAAAGGAACTTATATTAGAAGCTTAGCGAGAGATATTGGTCTTGATTGTGATAGTTCAGCTCATTTAGTCGGATTAAGGCGTTATTCTGTAGGAAATTTTAGAATAGAAGATGCTGTTGGGTATTCGTTATTAAAAGAATTTACAATAGAAAATATGCTTAATAATACAAATTGTGATAATTTACGTGAAAGTGATTTAAATATTCAGGCTGAAATAAAAGAAAAAATCATGAATTTTAATAAAAATATTTCATTAGAATGTAACTTTGAGAATTTGATTATTAGTGATGAATATGTTGATGATTTCAAAAACGGAAAAAAAATCTTACACAAATGGTTTAATGAAATATCTGAGACGGATAAAACTTATTCAATATTTACTTCAATGGAAATGTTTATTGGTTTGATTGAATATAAAAATAATACTTTTACATATAAATTTGTAATTAATTAAAATAATTTATTTAAAAAAATTGAAAAATTTACAAAAAAAGATGTTTTATATATTGACACTTATTATCGAATTTGTTATATTAAATACATCACTTGAAGCAAACAAGTTGATAAAACGGGCAGTTAGCTCAGCTGGTATGAGCGTCTGGTTTACACCCAGAATGTCGGGAGTTCGATCCTCTCACTGCCCACTAAAAACCTCGGTTTAAAGAGGTTTTTTTTATTTTAAATCACTTCTATAAAAAAAATCACAAAAAATAATTAATTCGAACTAGAGAACAACTAAAAAAGTTCCAGTTTGATTTTTTAGTTGTTTATTAAATATAATAAAACTCAATAGAATTAGGTTAATTATATTTAATAAAACAAAAAAATTCTTGGTACATTCAAGAGGTGGTAATATATTATTTATCAGAAATAGAACTGTAATGAATTTGATAAGTGAAAGGTTTACTTTGGCAACAATAGTAAAAACGAATGGTTAATTATCCTGTAGGCTTAAATAGAATGACGATAATTGAAGCTGATTTATGTGCATTGAATAATGTACTTTTTTTATAAATGTGATATAATTTACGAAAATTTAAAATTATTGTTTTACAAATTTTTAAATTAATTATTATAAAGAAAAATAACATGAAAAAGAGTTTATTAATAACAATAACTTTGGTAGCAAGTTTAATTTTAGGATTTGCAGGCTGTGCAAATAAGAGTGATGCAAACGCAATGCGTGATATAACAGAAAAAGATTTTGCTGTTATTAAATCTTGGAATTCTGTAAAATTTTGTTTAGAATGTCATACAGATAGAGAAATTGAAGCTGGTGTTCCAACACAAGTAATGGAAAATGATTCGTATTATGACATATTGAGTACAGAGGATGATGGTGATGTTCAATATTACATCAATTATACTACTCAGGATGATAGTTCAGGTACTGTTACATACTCAGACTTTGTTGGGATGATAACTCCTTCTTCATCAAAAACTGTACAAATTAACAATGATAGAACGAAAATTGTCACTATAACACCATAAGTAATTAATGACATATCATTCAATTATGTATTAACTCTTACAAAACAGTAGAAATAATTTCTAAAAAAAAAGATGTTAGTAAATAATTACTGAAGTGCATCCCAAAAGTTAGACAAACAATGTTCAACTTAAGGGGTGCTTTTTTATAGTTCACATAATCAGAATGTGTAATTTAATTTAAATATTTCATTCTATTTTATAATTATATTCTGTTGCTAAAAAAGTAAATATTGATAATCTTTTTGATACACAATATAATTTTTAGAATGAAGTTAAAATTACTAATTTATATTTTGTTTTTTTTACTGTTATTGATTTCTTGTTCTGGTAGAAACAATAAAAAATCAATGAGTAATTCTTCACTAAAAAACGAAATAGAAAGCAAAATAGATAATACAATATATACAAAAGAACTTGAACAAGATTTGTTAACTATTCCATTGAATAAATTTGATAATATTTCAGAAAATGTTCATCTTTCCACAGAATTACTTACAGTAAATAATTCTTCCAATAAAGAAATATTTCCTTATTTAGAAAATTTAGGAATAATTAGTAATAACAAATATATTGAAAATATAAATCAAATTAATACGATTATATTAGAGATTTCTAAAAAGGGATTTTTCTGTATAAATGAAAAATTTGCACAAGAAAATTATTACAATTTTATCTTATTCTATGACTCAGTAACAAATAACTGTTCTGATTCAACTTATTTATTGAATCAAGCTGATAAAAAAGAAAATATTTTTAATTCATATATAATTGGTGAAATATTTAATTCACACGGAGTCGTTCAAATTCCTGTTCGATTTTTTTATGATAAAAGGCAACTTGATGTTATAATATATATGAATAATGATTCTAAATTAATAAAAATTGAATTAGCTTGATGGAGAAATTATGAATACAGATGAATTATCAGGAATTGAAAGAGAACTTGTTTTACAATACTTGGTTGATGGCAATGTACCAGTTATATTAACTCCAAATGAAGATAACAAGCAAAAAAGTGATATACATCCTGTTCTTTCTGATATTTTTCCAATTGCACTAAAGGCTGAACATATAAAAGTATCTAAAAATGGTGTTATATTACTAGAGAATCCACCACAATCTGTTGAAAAATATAAAAATCAAGATGTAAGAGTAGAATTTTATTTTAATAGAGTTGGTTTATATTTCATATCAAAAGTAATTCAAAAAAACGATGAACTAGCTATTAATATACCAGAAATAATTCATAGAATTAAAGATTTTGTTGAGATTCAAAATTATAATTTTTCAATTGATATTTATTTTGAAGTTAAAAATAAAAAAGATATTAATGTTTTTGCTCTCCCTTGGAAAGATAATGAAATATTCAATAGACCTGTTTGGAAGTCAATCCCTTTAGCTAATCAAAAAAGAGCTAAGGAATATTTGGAAAAATTTGTTAATGAGGCAAAAAATGAACATAATGCAGGAAATGGTATTCAATTAGTTCCAATATGTAATTATCTCACATTCCTCGATATAAGAATCAATTCTATTCAGCATACTAAAAAACCATATTCTGTATTATATTTAGACCATGAACGAATTGTATTTGGTTATGATAGCGATGATTATCAATTGCTCAAAGATTCTGAATATGCTTTAAAATTATCTTTTTCATTAAAGCAAGGTCCAATTATTTCTAGAGATTTATTTGTAACTTGCATAATTTCTAAATTGTATGTAAATGATGATAATACAAAAACATGTGCAGATTGTACTTTTACTACAATACAAG
>JAAZCS010000114.1 GCA_012513125.1 Treponema sp.
ATATTTGGTGGTCTCTGTATTAATCTGAACCTTATAAGTCCCCGGTTCAGAATAAGAATAAACTGCACTCTTTGACCTCGCATCAACAATTCCACTTTTCCCAAACTCCCACCGCCATTGCTCCGCGTTTCCAACTCCTTCAAACAAAACTAACTCCCCTTCAAAGGCGACATCGGGTGCATGAATTGAAATCATTTGGTTTTCCTTTTCATGATATTTGGAATTTACAGTAATGAAAAAAGTGTTTTCCATTTTTTTATTGACCGTTAATCTTACTTTATATTTCCCTGATTCCTGAAACTGATATCGGACATTTTGCTCAGTGGAAGAATTCCCATCACCAAATTCCCATAACCATTCTTCTGCATTATAGGTGCTATCTGAAAAGATTATTGTCTCGTTCACATCCACAAGTGTTTTTGACACATCTGCTTCAATAATACTCTCTGGTGCAAATGAACGAAGAACGTATATGAATAAAATCATTAGCCCGATAACACAGGGGAGAATCAAAAACACGTATAAACTATGCTTGTTTTTCATATATTACATTTAATCTTATACCAAATTCGTCTATCGAATTTCCCTTTTGCAAAGGACAATTATTCACTTTTTTGCTCTCTGTAATCCCATTTCACAATTCTGTAAATTGAGGGTTAATTCATTCAAATTTTGTTTTTTACACCAAAGATCCTTCCTGTCTGTCAGCCACATATCGTATAATATGGAAATTTGTTCAAACATTTTATATCGTCTGTCCCAATCATTTTTCAAGTAGATTCCTTTTAACTCATTCAATTCATATCTAATATCATTCTCTTCATAGCTGGCATACACATCAGGCTTAAATTTCTTTATGTTGGCATGTAATGTATCGCATTGCAGAGCGACTTCGCTTTGAAGTTTTTTAAAGCTTTCGATCTGTTCCATCCTTGTAACAAGTTTATCTTTTCTTCCGAATATCCTGGAATTACTGTTATTCTTTAAAAAGAAAAAACAGGTAATACTTAAAAGCACAAGAAAACAGATTGTCACATAAAACAGCGAAATATGTCTCTCCCTTTGATTAATATAGTTTTTAGATACTACTCTTTTTTCATTTTTCATTGCTTTCGGTATTGTGTATTCTGCTAATAACCAGAGTTGTACATTGAAGCGTTTTTGTTTGACTCAATACATCGGAGTAAATCTTCTTTTACTATCCTAAGCTGAGCCGAAACACTTCCAATAGAATCTTTAACCCTCAAAAAATCAGACAACTGAGAAGCCATCATCAAATGCATCCTAACATTTTCGTCATCAACTTGTTCCAAAAACCTCTGTAGGGATATTTTCTTCTGACCAAAAACATCCAACACCAAACCCTCATTCAAATTCTTTTGTTTACCTAACAAAGAGAGTTGGTCAATTAATGAATCAACTTTTGTTATTGCCTCAAGTTGAACCGAGCGGATGGCATCATATTCTCTGGTTTTTGAAGCAATGTTTTTATACTCTGCCTCAGCTGTTTGATAAAAGAAGAACAGCGACAAAACAGTAATGAAAACTGTAACAACTAAAAAAATTGAAAACTTCATATAGGAGATTACAATCTCCTTGTGATTTTTTGCTCTCATTGGCTTAATTTTCTTTGTAAGCTTATTATACTCTAATTGGCAATTATTGTATTGACACTCAAAAAATTATATGGCTCACCGCTTTTGCTTCCCAGAATGAATCGTTTAGATTCCTGATTTACTTTGTATTTAATGTCGATTTGCTTGTTGGCCGAAAACAGATTGTCGGCCAAACAACGACAGATTTTGAAATTTTGACCGCCGGGAAGAAAGCTTTGGATTTTTTCCAGCTCTACAGGACCAATTAATAATTCAATATCCTGAAGTCCGTCTTCACAATACCCCGGCAATATAAAATTTTGACCCAGTTGAGTACTTCCAAGTCCCCGATTATCGAGTTTTATATACTGTTTCTTAACCTGTCGGGAAATAGAAATCTCTACATCAACCCCGGTTATTAAGGACATTGCCTCAGAAATTTTTTTAAAGCTGTTTTTAATAGATGAAAAGAAAGGCACCATTTTCAGAAACAATACTGCCTTGTGCAATGGAATTTGGCTTAATACCGGCCAGAATTCAGAAAAAACTTCAATAAAATTGCGGTTGCAATTTTTTTTGTCATAATACAACTCAAGCCTATGAGCAAGCAGGGAAGTACGATCACATTCAACTTCAAACAAACAAAAAAATCTTCGGGCAAAAAACTCCTCTTCACGATGTTGATTAAACTCATGTAGTACCTGCCGCTTAGATTTACTGCCTTTATTAGGGCCTATCCTATGAAATAGACCTTGTGGCAAGCCATCATAAACCCCTCTTCGGTTGACACTTATTTCTACAATATTATCATTAAAACCATCGCCCAGATTTTTTAGATTTATCTCTGCAATATCTTTTGAAAACCCACGCTTTGCGTTTCCTTTTCGTAAAAAAATAAATTGATCTAAATCAAATCCATGGTCAACCAACAAAGCCGCAATCACTTCCGGCTTATAGTCGGCTGCTGATCTATTGATATTCTGCAATAATTTTATCTTGTTAAGGTTAGCCATTGTTCTTCTGTTTAATCAAGAAAAGTATAGCCGGTTTTAGTTTCTTTACTTTCCATTTGAATTCGTTCTGAAACAACAATATTCTCTTTATGCTTACCAATAAATTCTAACTGACTTAACTTACCCCATAATTGCGAGAACACGGTCAAAAATCGTTCAGTCTGGAGCATCACTGTTCTAAGATTTTCGTGGTCATATTCTAAATCTATCATACCAGTCAGCAATTCCTCAAATGCCCCGGGTGTAATATCAGTCCACTCATAAAAATATTTCAG
>JAAZCS010000115.1 GCA_012513125.1 Treponema sp.
ATGGAATCTACCCTGTAGTAATGTCGGCAAATGATGATTCTCTTCAAGTTTTAACTTCAATTTTTAAAAGGAAGAAAAAAATATGAAAAAATTGATTATTTTGATTTCTGTCCTTTTATTAAATTTTTCTATTTTTGCACAGCTTAGTATTGAATCACAGCAAATTCTGGTTCCTCAAAATGTCTATATTGGTGATGTTGCAGAGTTAAGAGTATCTTTTAATATGCACATTAACGGAATAAGTAATGCAAATACAAATCCTATTAAGAATTTGTCTCAATCTTTTTTTAACAATGAACTGAATCTTCAGGAATATACAATAAAAGAACTTTCATTAATGAAAAGTGGAATTGATAGTTTTACTTTTATAATTTCGTTTATTCCGTGGAAAACAGGGACTATAGCTTTTCCGTCATATAACCTTGGTGAAGCTTTATCAAGTCAGTCTGAAAATGAAACAATTGATTTATCATATGCAATATTAAAGTTTGATAAAGTTGAAATTGATTCAATTTTGAAACAAAGCTCTGATTATGCCATAAGAGATTTTGACCCACCAAAAGTGATTCCAGGAACTATTTATAAAATTTATTTGTATATTATTATTTTTGTAGTATTACTAATTTTATTAATTCGACTGTTGATAAAAAGAAATGATGTCAAAAGATTTTTCTATAATTATCAATTAAATGTGAAATATAGAAAAAACAAAAATTCTACAATAAAAAAGTTACGAAAAATTACCAAATCAGATGAATATACAGATAAAGAATCTGCCGAACAAATTCAAAAAATTATTCGCTCTTATTTGGAAAAGAAATTTGACGCTCCTTTTTCTCGTTGCACAACATCTGAAATTTTACCACTGTTCTTCAATGTCACAAATAATTTACAAACAATTGAAAAAGAAATTGCAATGGAAAAAATAAATGCAACTTTTATCAGAACAGATTTTATACGGTATGCTTCAAATGTACAGAACAATTCTTGTTTTAATGAAAACGAACTTATTCAATTGATAGATACTCTTATTTCTGCAATTTATACAATTGAAAACTTAAAGTCGGAAATTGATTCAGAAAATGATAGTTCAACAGAGGATTTATGTTAAGTTTTAATAACCCAATTGCTTTTTTGCTTTTGCTTTTAATTCCGATTTATTATTTACTAAGGAAGATTAAATTTTTCAAAAAAATTACTTTCCCAGCAGTATTGTCTGATTGGAATGGAAGTTCGTTTTCTTGGAGTCATAAAAGCGATAGTTTTTTGTATTATCTTTCAAAAATTTTATTTTTATTAAGTTTATTATTAATGATATTTTCATTTGCAGACCCTGTAATTTCAAAACAAGAAAAAATCTATACATCATTGGGAGTGGATGTTTTTTTTGTTATTGATACAAGCCCATCCATGGCGGCAAGAGACGTAAATGGAACTACACGAATTTCTTCTGCGGTGAGTTCTGTAAAGCAATTATCAATGGAGCGTGATGGATATAGGTTTGGATTAATCACACTTGGAACAAATGCATCTGTTTTGGTTCCACCAACAAATGACCGATTGATGTTTGAGCGGAGTTTGTCGTCAATTAGTGTTGGAATGATGGGAAATGGTTCTGCTATTGGAGATGGCATTAGTACAGCTGTTTACCATTTGAATTCGTCTACCGCACCGAAAAAATGTGTAATTTTATTAACTGATGGTGAAAATAATGCTGGCGAAATTAATCCAGAAACTGCAGCTTTGCTTGCAGAAAAGAATAAAATAAATTTGTACATTATCGGAATAGGTTCAAAGGGTAATGTGCCAATTGAATATAGTGATCCGATTACAAATAAAACTTATTCAGGTTATTTAAACTCTGACTATGATTCTTCTTCGCTAAGAAAGTTAGCATCCATAGGAAACGGAATTTATTTTGAGGCATTAACCATAGAAGAATTGAATGCTTATTTGCAAACTATAGCAAAAAATGAAGATGTAGTTCAGAAATATACATATAAAGAAAAAGACATTTTATATTATGACAAAGTGCTTTTAGCTGCAATTATCTGTTTGATTTTAAGCTGGATAATTAAAAAAGATATGGTGTGATATAAAATCAAGTCACATCAAAATGAATTTTAAGAGGATTTATGAATTTTATTTGTGAAAGACCATATGTTTTTTTTGTTTTGATTTTATCAATTCCGGTTATTCTATTTGCGAATTTAAAAAATATAAGAGAATACAAAACAGAAAAAATAAATAATAAATCAAAAATAGGTGAATTTGAAAAACGAATAGTAAATTATCATAAAGTGAGGATAATAAGATCTTTGTTTTTAACTTTATCTTGGACAATGTTAATATTTGCTTATTCAAAAATTTCGTGGGGAAGTAATTTAATTCCAGTACAAAAGAACGGAAATGCAGTTTCTTTTGTTTTTGATATTTCAAATAGTATGATGGCGAAAGACGGTCCTCAAAATATTTCTCGATTGGAAGCGGCTTCTATTTACGCAAACAAATTATTACAGTTGATGGGTGATGTTCCGGTATCGGTGATTATTGCAAAGGGGAGTGGAATTAATGCGATTCCTCTGACAGAAGATAAATTGATTGTTGAGTCCCTTCTGGATGAATTATCGCCTTCATTGATGACTGTCCCCGGTTCAAGTATAGGGAAAGGGATAATGGAAGCAAAAAAATCTTTTCCTGAACATTATTCATCTGCGGCTAAAATCTGGGTTTTTACAGATTGTGAAGAAACAGTCAATCAACTTGGAACTGCTCTTTCAGAGTGTATAAAAAGTGGAATTTCAGTATCGATAATTGGTTTTGGTAGTGAAGATGAAATCGAAGTTCTTGCAGGAGATGGCAAAACAAAAGTAAAAACATCATTAAAATCAGCCAATATAAAAAAAATAATTAGTAGAGTTAGAAATGAGAATTCTTTCATCGAAGAAAAAACACAACTTTTCTATTATAATTCATTGGAAAAAGGTTCTGCGGTGAATCTTTTATCGCAAATAAATGGACACAATTCAGATAATAATAAAATAATTAGCTATGAAACAGAATTGATACCAAGATACAAAACTTTTCTATTACTAGCGATAATTTTTTTTGTTTTAGGTATTTTCTTCACAGAGGCGGATTTTTCTATTATTGGCAAATCAAACAAAACAGCATTAACTTCAGTTATTTTTGTCATTTTCTTGACCGGATGTTCGTCTGATACTTTTTCAGTTTTAAAAGGCACTTTAGAATGGCAGCAAAAGCATTATCGTCAATCAATTGGTGAGTTTCTAAAAGTAATAGAAAAAGAAAATCAAAACAATAATATTCTGAATTATGTAAATTATGACCTTGGAACAACATATTGCGTGATGGATGAAGATGGGGCCGCGATGAAAAGATATTCATTAGTTGGTGAAGATGCAGCAACTAAACTTCAGTTTTCGGTAAATTATAATTCTGGAATTATTGCTTATAAGAATGGAAAGTTTGATGATGCGAGGGATTATTTTAGAAAAGCTTTAGAGATTGCTAGTTCGAGTATAAATGCAAAAATAAATA
>JAAZCS010000116.1 GCA_012513125.1 Treponema sp.
GTTCTCCCTGTAATTGTTATTATCATGGTAATAATAATTTATTTTAGAAATAATGAATTTTCAAAACTTCAACGTTGGAGCATCGCCGGAATTCTTGGTGGTGGAATTGGAAATATAATTGATAGAATTTTTAGAACTGAAGGAGTTGTAGATTTTATCGATGTAAAATTCTACGGTTTATTTGGTTTTGAACGCTGGCCAACATTTAACATTGCAGATTCAGCAATTGTAATCTGTTGTATATTACTACTAATCTCATTCTTTCTAGTTAAGAAAGATAAAAAGGAAAAATAAAATGATTGATGAAGAAATTGACGAAAAAGTTCGTGAACAAAGAAAAAAAGATGCTATTGAATATCAGAATAAAAAACGAAATTCTTATATTTTTATGCTTTGTGCAAGTTTATTTGAAATTGTTGAAACAGTACTCCTAATTGTTGTTCTATTTGTTGTATTTATGTTCTTCATGATTAAAGTTTTTCATATTCAGGGAGACGCTGCTACAATTTTGTTCCAAGTAATGACTGTTGTAATTTTTATTGGTGGCATGATTCTTGGTTTCATTATTTACAGAAAAGTAGTTCAATGGGCTATTGAAAAGTTTAATATTGCTGAAAAAATAAACGACAATGTTTTAGTTCATTACAAAAAGCAACCAAAAGAAGACAAAGAAGCTAAATTAAGGAAATAAAATGATTGGAATCATAGGAGCAATGGATTCAGAAATAAAATCCCTATGCTCAGAATTAACAGATGCAGAAGAAATCAACATAAATAATCTTACTTTCTACAAAGGTAAAATTTATTCAAAAGATGTAGTTATTGTAAAAAGTGGAATTGGAAAAGTTAACGCTGCTTTATGCACACAAACATTAATTATGAATTTTGATATTTCAGGTGTTCTCAATACAGGAATTGCTGGAGCTACAGGTGAAGGACTGCATATTTTTGATTTCGTTATTTCATCAAATGCAGTATATCACGACGTAGATGTTCAAGTTTTTGGCTATAAAATTGGTCAATTACCAGGTTTGGAACAGAAATTTGTTGCAGACGAAAAATTGGTAGAAAAAGCACAAACAGCATTCAAAAATTCTTCGTTCTCATCAAAACATGAATCAAAACTAGGTTTAATTGCATCCGGAGATCAATTCATTTCTTCTAAAGAAAAAAAAGATTTCATCAAGAATGAGTTCAACCCTCTTTGCGTAGAAATGGAAGGCGCTGCAATTGCACAAACTTGCACAATTTTAAAGACACCTTTTGTAATTATCAGATGTATGTCTGATTGTGCAGATGAAGGCGAAAAAACTACTTATTCATTTAATGAAAACGAAGCTGCCAATATGAGTGCAGAAATCGTAAAAAAATTTATTCAATTATCATAGAGAGGTAATAAAATGGAAAAAACATATAACGTTGATAGTTTTAATTTGGATCACACTAAAGTTACAGCACCTTTTGTAAGATTAGCTGCAAAAAAGAAGGGCAGAAACGGCGATGTTGTAACGAAATTTGATATTCGTTTTACACAGCCAAATAAGGAATTCATGCCAACCGGTGCAATTCACACAATTGAACATTTAGTTGCTGAATATATTCGTGATGAAATAAAAGGTGTAATCGATTTTAGTCCTATGGGTTGCAGAACAGGATTTTATTTTACAATTTGGGGCGACCATGATGAAGCTTACATTGCTGAACATATGGTAAACGTTCTAAAAAAAGTAGCCGTTTGGGACAAACCTATTCCTGCCACAACAGAAAAAGAATGTGGAAACTACAAAGACCACGATTTGGAAGGTGCAAAAGCATTAGCCGCAAGATGGGTTGAAGGAATAGAAAAAACAGGCTGGAACTGCTACAAATAGTAATTTAATAACACTAATTGGATTTCAATTCTAATTTTCTAAAGTACTATTTCGTATATCAAAATAAAAAAGGAATAAATAGATGAACCTTTTACAAAAATTTAAGGAGACGCTCTGTTCAGTTCTTCCAATAATGGTAATAGTTTTATTGCTAGGAATAACAGTTGCTCCCCTTGGAATGAATTTAATTCTGCGGTTTTTCATTGGTGGAATTCTTCTGATTTTTGGGCTGACAATTTTTCTTCTTGGAGTTGATATTGGAATTCTTCCTATTGGTGAACAAAGTGGAGCGGCTCTTACTTCCAAGAGAAACCTTCCACTTTTACTTGTTGTATCTTTTGCAATAGGATTTATTATTACAATTGCCGAACCTGATGTTCAAGTTTTAGCTGACCAAATTTGCGATGTTTCACAAAGAATTAACAAATGGGGCTTAGTTTGCATGATTGCTGTTGGAATTGGACTTTTTGTAATGATAGGTCTTTTTAGAACAGTAACTTCTTTTTCATTAAATATTCTGCTTATAGTCTCTTATATTGTTGTTTTCATTTTAGCTTTTTTATGTTCACCAGAATTACAGGGTGTTGCATTTGATGCAGGAGGCGCAACAACAGGACCAATGACTGTTCCATTTATAATGGCACTTGGTGTTGGTGTTGCGAGCGTAAGAAAAAGCACTTCCATTGATGGCAAATCAAGTTCAAATGACGATAGTTTTGGACTTACGGGAATTGCATCCATTGGACCGATTGCCGCAGTTTGTATTTATGGAGTTTTTCTAAAATTCTCTAATTCAACTTCCGATTCCGCAATACCTGTTGAAGCTATACAAAAATCGCAAATTGGGCTTTCCATTTTTATAAAATTAATTCCAGAAATTTGTAAAGAAGTTGCATTAGCCCTCATTCCGTTGATTGCATTATTCATTTTGTTACAAATATTTCTTCTAAAAATGCCACCTGTAAAAGTTCGGCGCATTATTAAAGGATTTGTCTATTCATATGTAGGTTTAGTTCTCTTTTTGATTGGTGCAAATGGTGGTTTTATTCCAGCAGGACGAAAATTAGGCGAAATTCTTGGTGGATACGCTTTTACTAACGGCGGATTATGGGTTTTATTTCTTACAATAATTGGACTGATTTTTGGTGCAGTCGTTGTTTGTGCAGAACCAGCAGTTTGGGTATTAACAGAACAAGTTGAAAATGTAAGTGGCGGAACTATTAAAAGAAAAGTGATGCTAATTGCACTTTCTGCAGGAGTTGCCATTTCAATTGGAATTAGCATGCTTAGAATCTTATATGGTTTTAGTTTGTGGTACATTTTAATTCCAGGATATTTACTTTCTCTGATACTTTCCTTATTTTGTCCAAAACTTTTCGTTGGAATTGCATTTGACTCAGGAGGAGTTGCAAGTGGACCTATGACTAGTACATTCATTCTTTCATTTACTTTAGGAGTTTCATCAATTGGAAGCATGAATTCTGTTACAGATGCATTTGGTGTTATAGCCTTAGTTGCAATGACACCAATTATTGCAATTCAAATCTTAGGTCTTATTTACAAAAAATCATCGCAAAAAACAAAAACTGATTTGGAGGAAAAATGAATTTTCACTTAATTATATGTATTGTCCCTCACAATAAAGGTGAACTTATTACTAGAACTGCCGTTGAAGCTGGTAGCACTGGGGGAACTGTTTTAATGGGCAGAGGAATCAGTCCAAACAGTTTTATTACAGCACTAGGATTGGGCGATACATCAAAAGATATCGTTTATATTCTTGCTCAAGATGAACAAAAAGACAAAATAATCAACTCAATCAAAAATGCACTTGAAACAGAAAAACAGAATTTTGGTCAAATATTATCTGTAAATGTAAATAAATTTTTAAAACCCGGAATTCTAAACGAAGGAGAAATCAAAATGTCTGAAAATAAATCACTAGAATTGATAACTGTTATTTTAAATAAAGGATATGCAGATGATGCAATGTCCGCAGCAAGAAAAGCCGGTGCTGGTGGAGGGACAGTCATTAATGCACGGGGAACAGCCCGCGAAGAAGATGCAAAATTCTTTGGAATGCAAATTGTTCCCGAAAAAGAGATGTTACTAATTGTAGTTGATACTCAAAAAAAAGATGAAGTTTTTAATGCAATAAAATCATTGCCTTGCCTATCAGAACCAGGAAGTGGAATCGCATTCTGTTCAGAAGTAAATGATTTTGCTTTATTAGGTAAGAACTAGAATTTAGGATTTTTACCTTATGATTTATGACGAAATTACAACTGAAAGTGTATTCAATGAAATATCAAAAACAAATCCACCATTTTTAGCGAAAGACCATATTTTCGTTTATAATCAGATTGACAGCACAAACACTGAATCAAAACGTTTAATTCAAAAAACAGAACTTCTTACTGACAATATTGGCAATTTAACTGATGAAGGAAAACTAATCCACAAAACATTAATCGCTGCGAACGAACAAACTGCCGGACACGGACGACTTGGAAGAAACTTTTATTCACCAAGCAAAACTGGCATCTATTTTAGCTTAATTTATGTTCCAAAAAACTCAAACTCAACATTTGACCCTCAACGATTTACTGTAACTGCAGCCGTTGGAGTTTGCAGAGCAATAAAAAAACTATTTGACAAGAACGCAAAAATAAAATGGGTTAATGATATCTATCTTGAAGACAAAAAAGTTTGTGGAATCTTAACAGAAGGGGTTACAAATAAGAACGGAAAAATAGAGGCAGCAATTATTGGAATTGGAATAAATATTTTACTAAATGAAAATCTTCCACAAGAATTAAAATCCAAAGTTGGAGGAATAGTTACCTCAACAAAAGATGAATCAATCCGTGCAAAATTAGTATCATCAACAATTAAAGAAATTATTTCAAGCCTTGATGATAATGAAAACATAATTACAGAATACAGAAATTTATCATTAATAAAAGGCAAATTAGTAACAGTTACACCATTAATTGGAAACGCTAAAAGTTTTGAGGCACAAGTAATCGATATTACTGATGACGCAGGACTTTTAGTTGAACTAATTAATGGTGAAAAACAAATACTTCATTCGGGTGAAGTAACGTTACATTATTCTGATAATCTAGGAAAACTATCTTAAAGCACTTGCTTCTTCAGCTGTGGCTTTTGTCCAGAACTGACTTCGTCCAATACCCATGCCAATCTCTCCTCTCATTTCAAGAGTATCAACTGCATATTTTTTTCCATCAGCTACATGAAAAGTAATTTTACATTTATATCTATTTCCATCAGAAGGATCTACTATTTTACCCTTAGACCAATTTCCATCAGAAGCTTTTTCCAAATTATAAATCCAAGTAGTACCGACTGTTGTCATTTCACACATTTCACCTTTTTGAGGGAAATCACTATATGGACCTTTTCCTTTAGTTCCATCAGCTTTTCCATCCAAAGGGAATCCTTTTGTTGACATAATTGTGCCAAAAAGTTTTCCATCTTCAACCCAAATTTTCCAGCCTGCTGTTACTTCCTTTGTTTTTTCATCAAAACTTAACCAATAACCTTCAGCAGGATCTACAGTTGCTTCTTCAGCAAAACACATACAAGAACAAACCAATAAGGTCGCAAATAATACAAATAATTTTTTCATTACAATCTCCTTAAAATTATTGCTAAATATTATTACACAAAAAACGTTTTTATACTACAAGATTATATAAGGTTTAAATTTCTAATAAAATGAAAAAAAATCATTCTTAAAACAGTTTTTTCCGACTATAAATTATTATTTACTTATAAATTATAACAAATTTTTATACTGTCATAACTATTTGTGGGTTGTAAAAGTATTTTTTCAAATGATACTTTTTTTATGAATCTAAATGAATTGAAAGATATTTATACATCAAATCTAAAAACATTACGTTCACAAAAAGGATTGAGTCAAAATCAAGTATCGGAGAAAGCCAATATCACAGAGAAAATCTATATTGATATTGAAACAGGAAGAAAATGGGGATCATTTGAAACACTGATTAATATTTCAAATGCCCTGGAAATAGAACCCTACGAACTTTTACTTCCTCAAGACCAAAATGTAAACTATGACAGCAAAAGAACCAAGCAATTAATCAAACATCTTCGCTCCAATTTTTGTGCTGTTGTTGATACGATGGAAATGTTTCTAGAAGATAAATAATATCCTCAAAAAAAACAATAATTCACCTAGACTCAATAAAAAAATAGTAAATTCTTTTTA
>JAAZCS010000117.1 GCA_012513125.1 Treponema sp.
TCTTAAAAATGGTAAAACCAAAAGGCGGAGATGTTCTTATTCTTGAAATACAGCCAAAAGTTTATGAAGTATTCCAACTTTTGGGGTTCTCACAATTTTTTAATATTAAAAACACAGCAGAAGAAGCAATTGCATTCTTCACACAAGGAAATACACAAACAACTTCAGTATTTCCGTTAATTATAAGTTGCCCAGTTTGCAAAAAGAAGCTCAAGGCTACTAAATCAGGTAGATTCAGATGTTCTGGTTGCAAATCAATCATCGCAATCAACGAGAGTGGCGAAGTTACTCTTGGCTAAAATACATAATTAATTCAGAAGCCCTTTCAAAAAGAGGGCTTTTTTTTGTCTTTTTTTCCTTTGATTTTTAGTGTGGATAACTTGTGGAAAACTCTCTTTTTCGAAGAGTTTAGTTACACTTAAAATTTAGACTTACACTCAATTTTTTAAGTTACTAACAAAGTTAAATTCTCTTATTTATATATATTACAAGCAGTTATATTTATAAAAAGAACATTAAATAAAAAAAAGTTTTCCACTTTTATATATATTGTACAATAAAAAAATGTGGATTTATTGTGGAAAACTTGTGTAAACAATGTGCAAATTAGTTTTTTAATAAAACAATTAAAGCGTTACGTTAAAATAAAAAAAGTCTGCCTTATTTTACAAAGACAGACTTTATCATATTATTTAAAAGATTTTTCGTGATTATTATTGCTTGTTACAGGTTGTCAAAAAGACCTTTTGCTTTGAGTAATTCAGCATTCAAGATTCCACCCATAGCAGCACCTCTTTTTGTGTTATGACTCAATGCTACAAACTTTATATCAAAAACATTACACTCTCGCAAACGACCGATAACACAAGCCATACCTTTTTCTGTTTCACGGTCTCTTCGTGGTTGAGGTCTGTTCTCTTCATGACGTACAACAATTGGATTTTCTGGAGCAGAAGGAAGTTTTAATTCCTGAGGAAGAGACTTGAATGATGTCCATACTTTTTCAATTTGAGCCAAAGAAGGTTTCTTATCATCTGGCAAATCAAACTCCAATGAAACACAAGCAGTATGACCATCAACAACAGCAACTCTTGTACAAGTAGAAGAAACAACAGGATATTTTGCATTCACAATTTTTCCATTCTCAACACTTCCAAGAATTTTCAAACATTCTTTTTCTGTTTTTTCTTCTTCTCCACCAATAAATGGAACAATATTATCTATCATATCAAATGAAGAAACACCTGGATAACCAGCTCCACTTGTTGCCTGAAGAGTTGTTACAATCATTCTTTTTACTGGATAACCAGCCTTTTGCAATGCGTAAATTGGCATCATGTAAGTTTGCAAAGAACAATTTGGCTTTACAGCGATAAAACCTTTATCCCAACCATGGTGCTTTTTCTGATCTGCAATAACATCAATATGGTCAAAATTAATCTCTGGAACTAGCATTCGAACATCTTCAGTCCATCTATTAGCACTTGCGTTTGAAACAACAGGAATTCCTTCTGCCGCATAAGATTCTTCCAATTTCTTGATTTCATCTTTTGACATTTCCAAAGCAGAGAAAACAAACTTACATTTACCCAAAGCTTTTTTTGCATCGTTTGCATCTTCAACAACTAAGTTTTTTACCGCAGAAGGAATTTCTGCTCCAATTAGCCATCTTGATGAAACTGCATCTTCGTATTTTTTGCCTGCAGAACGAGGAGAAGCTGCAACATATGTTACTTCAAACCAAGGATGATTTTCCAAAAGCTTAATATAGCGTTGTCCAACCATTCCAGTTGCACCTAAAACACCAACATTTATCTTATTCATATTTACACCTCAATCAATTTCTATAGATTGCTTTCTTTTAAAGCTGATTCTATAACTTTTTTTGCATCAGGATTTACTTCAACCAAAGGAAGCCTTACAGCTCCAGATGGAAGTTTTTTACAATTCATTGCATATTTTATTGAAGTTGGATTTCCATCAACAGTTTCTGCTTTGAACATAGGCAAAAGTCTATAATGCAATTTTCTAGCTTCATCAAAATTTCCATTCAATGCATTTGTTACCATTTCAGTTACTAAAGCAGGTGCCAAATTTGACAATACAGATATCAATCCATCTCCGCCAGCTGCAATTAATGGAAGAGTCAAAGAATCATCTCCCGACAAAACTGTAAAATCAGGATGTTTAGACTTTATTTGTGCAATTACATCCATCTGCTGAGAAATACTTCCGCTTGCCTCTTTTACGCCAACAATATTTGGAAGATCTGCAATACGAGCTAGTACATCAGTTGGAATGTTGATTCCTGTTCGTCCTTGAATATTATAAACAACAATTGGCACTCCACATTTTGAAACAGCCTCAAAATGTCTAAAAATTCCCTCTTTTGAAGGCTTGTTATAATATGGTGTTACAACTAAAGCCGCATCAGCTCCGACTCTTTTTGCACGTTCACAATATTTCACAGCATCTTTTGTATTATTACTTCCAGCTCCAAGAATAATTGGAATCTTTTTGTTTGTCTCTTTTTCAAACTTTCTAACTTCTTCAAAAAGGATGGCAATAATCTGATCTTCTTCTGCCCCTGGTGTTTCATCCAATGTTGGAGTTTCTGCTGTAGTACCAAGAGGAACAAGACCGTTTATGCCTTGTTTTAATTGAAATTTTACATTTTGTCTAAATCCTTCATAATCAACAGAACCATCTGCGTTCATTGGTGTGATTAAAGCCGTCATGGCACCACGGAAAATATTCATAGAAAACTCCTAAAAAAGTGGGTAATAGAATTATTAATTAACACTAAAAAAAATTATTAGAATTAATTTATTTTGAAAATTAGATTAACGTTTTATATCAAATTATTCAACAAAAAGATTTTTTTCCGTTCTTTTCTTCCATATGAATTACTGATTGATAAATCATAACTTTACAAGTGTATTTAATAAATGAATAAGATAAGATATAATCAGATAATTTTTTTTGGAGTAAAAATGGCAGGCAACACTTTTGGATCTGCATTCACCGTTACAACATTTGGCGAAAGTCACGGAAATGCTTTGGGCTGCGTAATCGATGGATGTCCGGCTGGAATAAAAATAACAGCTGAAGATATTCAAACTGATTTAGACAAACGCAAACCTGGAAACGTAATCAATGGAAAACTAAATCCTTCCACAACATCAAGAAGCGAAGATGATAAAGTTGAAATTCTCTCTGGAATATTCAATGGAACAACAGAAGGAACACCGATTGCACTTTTAATTCATAATACAAGTCAACATTCATCTGATTATTCAAACATAGAAAAGACATACCGTCCAGGTCATGCTGATTTTACATATGATCAAAAATATGGATTTAGAGATTTTAGAGGTGGAGGACGTTCTAGCGGACGCGAAACTGTTTCTAGAGTAGCTGCCGGTGCAATCGCAAAAAAAATCCTTTCAAAAATGAATATCAAAATAACCGCTTATACCCTAAGAGCAGCTGGAATTCAATGCAAAAAAATTGATTTTTCAGAAATAGATCAAAATTTTCTAAGAGCTCCAGATAATGATGCTGCAAAATTAATGCAAAATAAGATTGAAGAAGTTAGAAAAAGTGGCGACAGCACAGGTGGAATCATTGAATGTGTAATAAAAAATGTTCCATCAGGAATTGGAGAACCCGTATTTGACAAATTGGACGCCCAATTAGCAAAAGCCATGCTTTCTGTTGGGGCAATAAAAGGTATTGAATTTGGAAATGGATTTAACAGTGTAGATTCCTTGGGCAGTCAAAACAATGATGAAATGGACTTAAAAGATGGAAAACCTCATTTTAAAACAAATAACGCTGGCGGAATTCTTGGTGGAATTTCAAATGGAAATGATATTGTTTTTAGACTAGCTGTAAAACCTGTTCCAAGTATTTTCAAATCTCAACAAACAATAAAATCCCTTGAAAATGGCAAATTTGAAGAAACTGAACTGTTGATTCAAGGTCGGCATGACGTCTGCTTATGCCCAAGAATCGTTCCTGTTGTTGAAGCTATGTCTGCTTTGACAATTCTAGATTTACTATTAATAGGAAACAAAAATGCGTAAAATTTTAACAAAAAAGCAACTTATCATTTTAATATCCTCTGTACTTTTTATTTTAATAGCTTCCTTTACTTCGCTTGTAATTGTCAGACAAAATAATTTTAATAAAATTGAAAATTCAACAGAACTAACAGAAATTGAACAGAATGAATTAAATAACATAAAACAGTCAAAATATAAAACTCGAAATGAAATTTTATCAGAATTGCCATATAACCTAAAAAAAACAACACTTGATATTTCGGCGGAATCAGCAATATTGATTGATCAGAACACAGGTAATATTTTGTATGAAAAAAACGCAGACGAAATCATTCCACCCGCAAGTATGACAAAATTATTCGTTATGTATGTTGTTGATGAAGAAATTTCAGCAAATCGATTTTCTTATAATCAAATCATTCCGCTTCCAGAAGAAAGCCTTGCTTGTAATATGCCACCTGATTCATCTTTGATGTTTTTAGGAGAAGGACAAATTGTCACACTTGAAGAGCTTATTCTAGGTCTTTCAATCTGTTCTGGAAATGATGCAACCTATGCACTCGCCTACACAATAAGTGGAAGTATGGAAGCATTTATTGAACGAATGAATACAACAGCCCAAAATCTAGAATTGATAAATACACATTTTGTAGAATCTTCGGGCTACAGCGAACTTAATCAAACTACTGCCAGAGAAATGGCAACTTTTGCCCGTATATATTTGCAAAAACATCCAGATTCATTACAAAGATTTCATAGCGTAAGAAGTTTTACATATCCAAAAGAACAAAACATGGCAGAAGGGGACGTATATCAGGCTCAAGATTGGTCGAATGGTTTTCCCCGCCATATTACGATGGGAATTACTCAAAAAAACACAAATCCATTGCTTGGAAAGTTAGAGGGTTGTGATGGAATCAAAACATGATATATTGACGAAAGCGTTTACAATCTAA
>JAAZCS010000118.1 GCA_012513125.1 Treponema sp.
GAATGTGGACGATAATGATGACAAATCAGATGACGATGACGACGAATCTTATAATGATAAATCTGATGACAAAAAAAAGAATCGCGACAAAAAGAAAGAACCTGAAGAAAGCTTTAATGACGATGATGACGACGATGACGACGATGATGACGACGATGACGACGATGACGACGATGATTTAATGGACGATTTATTGCCAAGAAAAGATAATTCTGCAGAAAAAACACCAACAGAAGATGAATCGTCTGAAAATCCTCTTGATGATTATTCACCTGAACCAGAAGAAGAAAAACCTACATATCAAAAAGAAGATTCTGATCCGTATGAAGATATGTATCCAAAAAATCAAAATGTAAAACAACCTGATTATCCAAAAATGCCAGATATCGAAAAACCTATAAAAGATTTGATGAATGACATGAATAAGATGATGAACAATATGGCAAATGATTCAGTTAGAAATTCTCGAGATGCAGCAGAAGATTTAAGAAGAGCTAGTGATAATCTTGTTGAGCAGCAACGGAAATTTAATGAAATGGCTGCAGAATCTATGAAAAAGGCTTTAGATCAGGCTCGGAAAAACGAACTGCAAAATTCTCAAAATCAACAAGAAGTTCAATCTGAACCAGAAAAAGTGGAATCTGAAACAAATCAATCTGTGAAAAATTCTGAAAATGAAGAAAAAAACTGTGGCAAGGAAAATGCAAAAGAAAAAATTGTAAAAGAATTCTTGCCTAGAATGGAAAAGGTAATACAAAATACAGATTTTAAGGCTGAAAATAATGAAGAAATTCAATTATTGAAAAAGCTTCTTGTTTTAAGTAAATCTCTTCCAGTTGAAAATCAAGCGGAATTTCAGTCATGAAAAATCAGAATGCTCACAGAATATGCCATCGCCAAGTTGTCAGGAGAGCCAGGTTTGCTAGATTTAGCAAAATCAATACTGAAATCTGGGCTTCTTGGGGAAGAATATGATGAATTTTTACAAAATGACGGCAATATTGAACTAAACAATAATCTTTTATACAGCGTTATCCTTAATTTGAAAAAGTTGACTCAATATCTTCCTGATGAAGGTTTACGCAATTCATTATGTTCTGCAGCTGACAATGTTTTAGAAAAAATAGAGCTAAGAACTCATACTGATGAAATATTCTAGAAGATTGTAAATCGATTCAAAATAGTGGTTAAATGTAGATAATTCTTGAATGTGATAAAACTTCGTTTCCTTCATCTGTGATTAAAACATCGTTTTCAAGTCTGCAACCACCATTTTTGGCATCATATAAACCCGGTTCAAGTGTAAGTATCATTCCTGGCTGAAAGTGCAAATCTGCTTGTGTTTTTGAGCTTACTCGTGGTTTCTCGTGTATTTCAAGACCAATTGCATGGCCCAATGTGTGTGGCATTTTCATCTTGGCTTTTGCAAAAACGGAATCAGCTTTTAGTGCTGCATCTTTAATTAAATTCTCTTTTGTATACAATGGAAGACATTCATCATACGCTTTTTGAACAAGAGACAATTGCATTTTTTGTGCTTCTGTTAGTTCACCTTTTGCAATTGTAATAGTTGTGTCGCTTGTGTATCCGTTATAAACAACTCCAAAATCAATTATTGAAAGTCCGTCCATTGGAAATTTGCCGTCTGTGTAGTTTGGAGTTGCGTGAATAGCAAAACTTCTCGTTGGGTTTGCAACTAAAGTTTCAAATCCTGTTTTTTCACATCCGTTTTTTCTGCATTCTCTTTCAATTAAAAGTGCAACATCCATTTCTGTTTTGATTTCACCGTTTCTTATCTGTTTTTCAATTTCGTCGATAATCAAATCCCCAATTTCGCAGGCTTTTCTTGTATAATATGCTTCTATGCAATCTTTTTTCATTCTCATTTCTTCTACAAAAGCATGACAACCGTTTTCTGTGCATCTAAGCTGAAATGAAGAAATGTCGTCAAGATAATGAAGATATGTTGAATAAGACAAGTACGGAGGCATGTCAATTTTTTGTGAAAGATTATGATCATCAGAAGTTAAATTCAATGTTGATTTAATTGCTTCAATCGTGTTGCATTTGAAACGAGTAAAGGGAATTAATTTATCATAAAAAGCTGTCTTTTTTGCAAGAATTTCATCCCATGGAAGTAGAATTGAAAAAGTATCAGAATAAATAATTAATATTCCATCATTTTGCAATCCTGTGAAATATGAAACTGATGGATCTCTGTGTTCTTCGTTGTTTATAAAAACTGCAGCTCCAATTTGATTTTCAACCATATAATCCGCTAGAGTTTTAATTCTCTCTTTGTATATATGTTTTATTGATGAATCTGTAAATTCTTTCATTTTTTTACCTTTTTTAAAATTTTATTAATCAATATCATGATTGTTGAATCTTTTGACAAAAGAAGTTCCAAAATACCTATTGTTAAGAATATTGCCAGTGAAATTAACAATGGTAATCCTTGGGAAATTAATTTCGTGTGAAGTGAAAATTTTTCTACAAGATATGGTCTTAATAGATAGCATGGAATTGATGCAACTATAGAAAAAATTATCAATTTTACTATGTAAAGTAAAGTAACTTTTACAATTTTTTTGAATTCAATTGAGTTCATTTTCTTCATAAAAAGAAATAGAAAAATTGTATTTACAATGCTTGCAATTGTCAGTGCAAGTGCAATTCCGTTTCCGCCCATTGGAAATACCAAAACAAGGGCTAAAAGAGTATTGCTTACAAAGCTGATAATTCCGGCAAGTGTTGGAAGTTTTGTGTTTCCTTGTGCATAAAAAGCCGGAGAGATGATTCTGTTTACCGCAATGAAAAATAATCCTGCAATGTGAAATTTAAATTCTCCAAGCGTAAGTAATACTGATTCATCAGTAAATTTGTTTGATTTATATAAAAGTGAAATCATTTCCTTGCCATTGATAATTGAATAGAATGTGACAGGAATTGTAATCATTGTGATTATTTTAATTGCTTGAATTAGCATATTGTTAAATTCTGACCATTTTTTTTCATTTGCAAGTCCTGATAAATCTGGAAGAATTACAGTTCCTATTGAAACTGCGAAAATTCCCAAAATCAATTCCTGTAATCGCAATGAATATTGTAGACTAGATGCAATTCCTTCTGCGGCTCTATTTGCAAGCAAAGTAGAAACTGCATCATTAACCTGATACGCCGCCATTCCGATAATTGTTGGCAAAATAAGTGCTATTACTTTTTTTGTTCCCGGATTTGCAATAGCTTTTTTAACACCAGTGAACGCAACTTTCCATCCAGTTTTTAACACAAATGGAAGTTGAAATAATGCTTGAACAGTTCCTCCAATTACAACTCCAATAGACATTGCAATGGCTGCGTTATCATCTGTTTTAAATAGTGGAGTGAGTAAATATGTTGCTAAAACTACAATTCCATTAAATAAAACAGGAGTGAAGCCAGAAGGAGCAAAGATTTTACATCCGTTTAAAATTCCTTGAAAAAAAGCTGCAATTGATATCGTAAACAGATAAGGAAACATTATTCTTGTTAAAAAAGTCAGTTCATCTCGTTTTAGTATCATCAGAGTGTAGCTTGGATCATTAATATCGGACGGAATTTTGCAGAAAAAAGGGCTGATAAGGGGCATGATTAACACACCAATGACAACTACTATTGCAGTTAAAAATGTAATTAATGTAAATATTGAATTGAGAAATTCTTGTGTACTTCTTTTATTTTCATCGTCATTACCTTTTGAAAGATATTCTTTAAATGTTGGGATGAATGCAACTGTTATGCTGTTTTCGGCAAATAATCGTCTAAAGAAGTTTGGAATTACAAAGGCTGTTGAAAAAGTGTCAGCAAAAATACTTGTTCCTAAAAAGGAAGCTCTTGTCATTTCTCTAATTAAACCCATAATTCGTGAGAATAAGGTTAAAATTGACAATTGAATTCCAGATTTTACAAGTGATTCACTTTTTTTTGGTTTTTTATTCATATTAATAGAATAATTAAATTGTTAAATTTTATCAATTAAGTTATAATAAAACTTTAATTAAGTTATAATAAAACTTTAATTAAGTTATAATAAAATATAAATTAAGTTATTTTTCTAATTACTGGTCTATGCTATAAGGATGAATACATATGGCAAAAAAATTTAAAATTTTTAATAAAGTCGGAAACACAATTATTGTTCCTATGGGTGGAAAAATATTGTTGATTTTTGTTGCTTTAATTTTGTTGTCCAATTTCGCTACGAATTTTATTTCATTGCAATTGTCTCAAAAACAAACAATTGAATTGAATAATAAAATAATGGTAGCCCAATTAAAAGAATTATATACGAATTGTACAAATCAATATCAAATATATTCTTATTCACAGGATAGGTTGGAAACTGATCAAGCATTAAAACGCGTTGCTCAATCAGGGTTTTCAAATGCAAATAGTATTGCACTTGGAATTAACAAGCTTGGTGATATTCGATTTATAGCCACAAATAATAAAGATACTTTTTGGGATCGATTTTTGGATACTGATGCTCTTCAAAAATTAAATGATGCTTTTGAACATGGAACTACAGAAGGTTCTATTTCATTTAAAACATTTGATGGCGATTATTTTGGTGTATACAAATATCATGAAGATTGGAATTATTACTTAATCCGAGCAGAAAAACGCTCAGATTTGGAAGTAAAAACAAGACATGTTTTTTACTGGACATTCCTTTTGATAATCTTCCTTACAGTTCTTTTTATTTTTGTTGGTTCAAAGATTCTCAATCTAGAATTCAAAACTATGAAATTTATTTCAAAAAGTTTGAATGAAATGCAGAAAAAGAAGGAGCTTGGAATAATTGATTTGTCAGACGCTCCTAATGATGATGTTACTTATCTTGCGGCATCATTTAATTCCTTGTCATCTTCAGTAAAGAATTTATTAAAGACTTTCCAGAAATTTGTTCCAAATGATGTTGTAAATAAGGCATATTCCGAAAAAGGTGTTGGCCTTGAAATGGAAAAACGTGAATTGACAATGCTCTTTTCTGATATAAAAAGTTTTACTAGTAGAACTGAAATATTGGGTGCAGAAATCCAAAGCGTTCTTGAAGTTCATTACAACAGGGTTATTCATTCTGTTCATGAAAATTCTGGTGTTGTAGGTTCAATTATCGGAGATGCAATTCTTGCTATGTTTGGGTTGGATGCTTCAAAAATGTCTAAGTCATACACTGCAATTAGAACAGCTTGGGAAATTACACGGGTAACTGCCGCTTTACGAACAGAACTATATGAAAAACGAAGTGAAGTAGAAAAAAAGAGAAAGTTGACTGCATCTGAGGAAAAGGTATTTAATGCTATTTCTGTTGATGTTGGAGTCGGAATCGATGGTGGTATGGTTTTGTATGGTACTATCGGAAGAAATGACCAAGATCCACGTTTGGCACATATGGGAAATACTGTAATTGGTGATGCTGTAAACTCTGCTTCAAGGCTTGAAGGATTAACAAGAATTTATCATTTGCCAGTAATTGTATCAGAATACTTAAAAAATGAAGTTGAAAAAGAGAGTATACGCTACAGATTCTTTGAGATTGATACTGTTCAGGTAAAAGGCAAAACAGAAGGAAAGAAAATATACTTCCCATTTGATACTAATGAAATGGATATGAAGTTAATTGATAATTACAACATTTTTGAAGAAGGATTGAAGTCATATTATGATGGCGATTGGAAATCTGCAAGAAGACTCTTTAAAAATTCAGAATTGGAATGTGTTGAAGTATTCCTAGATCGAATGGGATTGAAGAATGCACCAGAGGATTGGAGTGGTATATGGACAATGACAACAAAGTAAATAGTACTGAAGTATCTGTAAATCAATGTCATGAAGAAGTTCTATTATTTTTGCAAGATGAAATTAAAAATCTTCACAAGGAAGATAATGTTGAACTTTATGATTTGAATACAGAGTATGCAAAAACTAAAAAAAATAGTTCACCATTGGTATTTTTGATTCTTTTAGGAATTACTCTCCTTGTTGGTGGAGTAAGCTGGGGTCTTTCTTCTTGGATATCAAAAGCAAATGAAAATATTACTGTCGATTGGCAGGATTTTAATGATTTGAATTTAAGAAATTTATTGGATACAGTTTCAAAAGCACAGACAAATTATGATTCAGCAGTAAAAAATAAAGTATTGATTACTACAGAAATGGAAACAAAAATAAAACAGGTAACTAATCAAAGAGATCAAGATTTATTTTTGATTGAATCATTAAACTTAAAAAATAAAAAGACAAAAACTGAAAGAATCAATGCAGTAAATTCAAGTTTTAATGATCAGATGAAAATTATTCATGACGAGTATGATTTAAAATTAAATGAAATAAATACAGAAATTGATGAATATAAGGCACAGTTAGCACAGTTCGATTCAGAAAAGATTGAATCAGCGAGAGCTCAAGAAAAAGCCTTAGACAGTGAACGCCAACTTCAAGAGTTAGAAAGAAAAAAACTTGTAACAGAATATGAAACAAAATTGGCAGCATTGCAAAAGAGCTTAGAAGATAATCAGCAGAATTATTACAAAGAGCTTCGTGAAAGTATAAGTCAGGTAAAAACAGAATATCAAGGGGAAATTAATTCTTTAGATCCAATTTATAAAGATAGTAATGCCGACGAAATTATTGCTTCTACAAAAGAATTAGAAATTGAAGCTTATAATGCGATGCAGTTTATTGCGAATAATGAAATCTCTGATGAAGAAATGATTGCTAAGCTTGAATCTATGCAACAAATTTATGACAATTATCAATATTTGAATAGTAAGTTAAATACAATGACTCAAAAATATTCAATTCCTGTTTATTATAATGCGTCAAAAGTTCTTGTTGATGAGATGAATTCATGTGCAACAGAATTGATAGCGAACTTAAAGGAATCAAAGGAAAATTATCAACATGAATTTGATATAAAAGAAGAAGATTATAAAATTCAGCTTGAAGAAAAAAATCAGGATTTAGCTAATGCCGATATTTATTATCAAAGTTGTATTGATCAATTGATGCAAACAGCAAAAACAAGTGCAATTTTGTTGTGTGCTGAATCATTGGAAGATATAAGCGTTTATATTGCTCCAAAGGCAAGATATTTGATTGGAGATGAAGGACTTAATGCTGAAATAAAAGTTGGCAAAACAGTAAAAGGTCGAATTTATAGAAATGAAGATGATACTTTTAGATTTGAGGCTGAACGAAATAAAAATGATGAAATTATTTCATTTGATCTTGATTCTATGGTTCCAGGCACTGTGATAAAATTATTAAACAAATAGTGTAAAATATTTTATTAAAAATCAGAATAGTATATCAATTATTGCAAAATAACCGATTTATTATTAAATTATAGGATGTGTAATCATTAGAAAAATAATGTGCACATCCTTTTTTATTTATTAATGAGAAAGATTAAATAGGAAACGTATTAATGGAAGAAAAACAACAAGCTGCATTGCCAGTTAGAATGGGTATTGATGTAGGCTCAACTACTGTAAAAATTGCAATATTGAATAATGATGATAAATTAATTTATGGTGTATATGAAAGGCATCGGGCAGATATAAGAAAGACAATTATTACAGAGGTAAATAAAGCTCTCGATTTTTTGGAAGAAAAATGTCCTAATAAAAAAAATCAAGCAATTAGTGTAAAAGTTACTGGTTCTGGAGGATTGTCTGTTTCGCAATGGTTGAATATTCCTTTTATTCAGGAAGTTATTGCAGCGACTACAGCAGTAAAAAAAATAATCCCACAGACAGATGTTGTAATAGAATTAGGTGGCGAAGACGCAAAAATCACTTATTTTAAAGGTGGTGTTGAGCAGAGAATGAATGGAACTTGTGCCGGTGGAACAGGTTCTTTTATTGATCAAATGGCAGCTTTGCTAGAAACAGACGCAATGGGATTGAATGAACTTGCAAAAAAACAAGAACAGATTTATCCAATTGCTGCCCGTTGTGGTGTTTTTGCAAAAACTGATATTCAGCCATTAATTAATGAGGGTGCTAGAAAAGAAGATATTGCAGCTTCAATTTTTCAAGCAGTAGTAAATCAAACAATTTCTGGTCTTGCGTGCGGAAAACCAATCAGAGGAAATGTTGCTTTTTTAGGTGGACCTCTTCATTTTTTGGATCAGTTAAGAGAAAGATTTATACAGACATTAAAACTAAAAGAAAATGAAATTATTGTTCCAGAAAATTCTCAATTATTTGTAGCGGCTGGATGTGCCTATAGTGCCGAGAGAAAAATAACACTTTCTGATGGAAATGATTTTGTTTTTCCTACAATTGATGAATTTAGAAAAAGTCTTGAAAACCTTGTTGGCGTAGAATTAAATGAAGTTCAGAGATTGGAACCTTTGTTTAAAGGTCAAGATGAGTTGGATGAATTTACAGTTAGACATTCCGAGCAAAAGGCAAAGCGTGGTGAATTATCAAAAGTGGGACGAATAAGTATCTCATTGTCGGAAATTAAAAGGCCAGTAAGACTCACGTTAACGGTGACGCTGGATACGTGCAAAAATAGCTATCCGGTGTGGGTATATCCGGAGACAAAACCTGAC
>JAAZCS010000119.1 GCA_012513125.1 Treponema sp.
GCTTTATGCTATATTGCGTGTTATGCCCTGGCTATTCTTCTTCCAATTCAAATAATTCATTTACAGTTTTCTCAAACACTTCAGATATCTTCAGTGCCAAAGTTGTAGATGGTATATATCTTCCTTTCTCGATAGAATTTATAGTTTGTCTTGATACGCCAATCATTTCTGCAAGTTTCTCTTGGGTTAAGTCTTTTATTGCTCTCTCAATTTTTAGTTTGTTTTTCATTATCGATTTTTCTTGGATGAAAAAAAAGATAAAAAATACACAAAAAGCATAGTGATAATTAGTTGAAATGCATCCATATCGAACAAAAATGGTTTGCCAAAAAGGAGATTCATAAATGGTTGTACAATATAAAAAATAACACCAAAAAGAAAAGATGATGCATATGAATTCATCCGAATCTTAATAGTTAATTCATCTTCTTCCTTATCTTTTGTCAAGGCAAGCATAGAAAGCGATACCAATATTCCAACTTTAAGAAGTTCTTTAATTAATTCTTTGTCAAAACCCAGTATTGAATTCTTGTTCAACACAAGTATTAATATAGAAAATGCTAAAAGTCCAAAGGCAATTTTCTTAAAATAGTTTGGAAACAGCTTTAAGTTTGCTTGTTTTTTTTTCATTGCTAATTAATATAAAATGTAAATTCTGCTTGTCTGTTTGACAAATATACTTTACATTTTGATATTTCCAAATTTTTTTTGACTTGACGGTTAGCTTTAGCTTGGGCAATAACGGTAAGCGGTATATTTTTCGGGCGGCGAAAGGAACTTGAATCTTTCCAGTCGTTAACAACTTGCTGTGAAGCAAGATACTAATTGTTTGAAAAATCCGCCGCCTGAAATATGACCGCGTGTTATAGCGCGTGAATATTTTATATATCCGTTAAGAAGTCTTTAATAGTAATAATTTTGGTGTTATTAATAGTCTTTAAATCCAATAAATCATTGTCGCCTGTGATTAAATAGTCGGCATTACTGTCAATTGCAAGATTTAATAAAAAGTTGTCTTTAATGTCTCGGCATTGTTTAATATCCGAAGTTACACTATAAAGAATACTAAATTTGTCGATAAAATTGATTAGATTTTTTATGTCATTTATCGAGAAGTATTTTTGGAATTTGGGTCTTTCAGCTACAGTTATAAATTCAGCGAATAGTTCTTCAGAAAAAACCAGTTTTACTTTTCCTTTTTCTATATAGTTATCAAGGAAACTGAAATCTTTTGAAATTAGGAAACTAATCCAAAGATTCGTGTCCAGAATTACTTTCTTACTTTTCATATCGAGCTTTTCTAACCGATTCAACTTCTTTTGTAATTTCTTCTAAAGAAGGTGCTTGGTCGGAATGCTTTCTTAGTTTTGTCAATAATTCCGTAAACTCAGATTTTATTTTTTCTTTCTTAATCCTAATTAAATCCATGTCAGCAAGGTTCTTAATAATGTTTTTTGCTTTAGGATTTACTATTTCAATTCTTATGGATTCCATATCAGTATATTTTAAGTAAATATATGAAAATCTGATTAGTTATTGAAGTCTTTGTTAAATGTGTTTTTTTATTTCATGCGCTATAACGGTCTCGGCTATGCGTAGTGCGGGATTATAAGGCACTTCACTTTTCGTTTAGCTCTATGTTTGTTAATATTCATTTACTTTCATTTTAGCAATAAAACCCGCATTACGTATAGCCATTGTGTGTGCCTTGAATGGTAAATATAAACAAATTTTCACATTTTATTGTGTGAGAAAGTCCAGAGAGTGCAAGTCTCTTATGTACTTGGGTAACGCCAGGAAACATTAGTAAGTCGCAAGCTGGTTTGGAGTGATCC
>JAAZCS010000120.1 GCA_012513125.1 Treponema sp.
GAATAAAAGCTCTTCGGTATAATGTAAATAAAAGTAGTTTTCTATTTCATTATTATTTTTGAAATTATTCAAATTTATAGTTTCTTCATAATCCAAATTATATTTGTCGAAAATATTAGTAAATCGAATTGCAATAATTTTTGAAGTTGGATAGCATTTTTTTAGTGAATTTGCTACATAAGAAAGAGCTGGTTCAATTACAAAAAAAATCTTTGGAATAAACGAAATATTTAATGATTTAATATAGTTTTCTGCTTCCTTTGATGGGTTATATTTTGAATGGAGTAATGTAGAATTTATTGTAACTGTTAATTCACCATTTTTTGCAGGAAAAAAATCAATGTTTTCACTATTTTGCATTAATGAATTCTTCCATTTCTAGATAAGAATCTATTTTTCCTAAATCATTAATTTCAAGTAATTCTGAAAAATTTTCAACTACTTCAGCTAAATTTACAATTAAATGGTTCATCAATAAAATATAAGAAAATTCATTTTTATAAGGAAATAAAATTGAAGCTGAAAATTTTGTATTTCTTTTTATCAGTGAAGGGTGTGCAAAAAAAGAAGATAGTCTATTCATAATTTCATTCGAAATTGATTCAATATACAATTCACTAATTTCTAGATGATTTTTTAATTTGGATTTAACAAATGATGTGATAGCTTCTTGAATGTCTATAGTATATTTTCTAATCGATATATTTTTTGTTTCAATTAAATTATCGTTATTAAAATAATTCTGTTTTGAAAAATCAATATTTGAAAAGTCTTCAATTATCGATTTATTATTTATTATTTGTAAAGAATTGTTATTGCATAAAAATAGTATTTTATTATCAATTCGTAAACATTGAACAAAATCAACATTATCTTTTAGGTTAAAAGAAAAAAATTGCAAAATTGATAAAATAGAGTTATCACAAGTTTTAAAATCAAAGAATTGATTTTCAGACGGAAGTAAACCAGTCCAAAAATCACTAGTTGAGAACGATGATAGAATCGATAAACCATCAAATCCAATGCTATTTGTTATGTAATAAAAATCATCTTTTCGTGTAAATACAGCACAAATTTGAATATTATGTGAGGTTACAAAATTCCAAAAAGATATTTTATTTAAAGCGGGTTTTATTTCATTATTTATAATATTGCTCGCTTTATCTAACAAACCCATATTATGATAGTCCTAACTCTTTGAATAACTTTTTGTAAGTCGTAAATTCGTCTGATTTAGCGAATTCAATTATTTTATCTTCTGGTAATTTACCTAGAAGTTGATCCATATATAGTAATACAGATTTAATATCTTGTTTTAGGCTTGCATTTGGAGTTGAAGAGTCAACTTCTTTGTCTTCTTCTTTTGTCAAGTAATTGATATTTTCATCCGTGAGATTGTTATCAGAATTGATATCAACAAAAGCTGGCTCTTCAATAGGAGCTTCTTCAGTAGCAATTTCATCTATAACTGGCTCTTCAATAGGAGCTTCTTCAGTAGAAACTTCTTCTGTAACTGGTTCTTCAATAGGAGTTTCTTCAGTTGGAACTTCTTCAATTACAGGTTCTTCAAGTGTAACATCATCAAAAGCTGATTCTTCGATTGTAGGC
>JAAZCS010000121.1 GCA_012513125.1 Treponema sp.
ATTGTATTTACTCCTGTTGCTCAGTCTTCTGATGTTACAAGTTATGAATTTGTAATTAAAGCAAATGATGGAACTGTAGTTTATTCAGAAAAAGAAAATAAGACTTTACCTTTGAAATTTGTTTGGAATGGAAAAGATAAAGACAATGTTCTTTGCAATGACGGCATGTACTTTGCAACCCTTTCTGTTGTGGCTGCAAATGGTTCTTCAGCGGTTGCATTAACCTCTCCTTTTGAAATTGATACTGTAAAACCTAATTTAAATGCAGAGATTCCTTGGAAATATTTCTCACCAGATGGAGACGGAAATCAAGATACAATTCCTGTAATGATAAAAGATTGTACATCTGAAAAATTGTGGAGTGCAGAAATAAGGGACGACAAAAACACCGTTGTTCAGAAAATCACTTGGAGTGGCACAAAAACTGGATTCGAATGGAACGGTTGTGATGAATCAGGCAATATCGTAAAAGATGGAAAATATAAAATAGTGATTTATTCAACAGATGATGCTGGAAACAGTTTTGAAACTGAAATTACAGGAATCTGCCTTGATAATAGAATTACAAAAGTTTATATAACTGCTGAATACGAAGGAATCTCACCAAATAATGACAATACAGTTGATGTTCAGGAATTCTTAATTAAAACTACAGTTTCTGATGATATTTCAGAATGGAATTTTGATGTTAGAAAAGAAGATGGAACTTCAGTATATTCATTGTCGCAAAAAGATAGTGCTGTTTTACCTTCAAGCATAAAATGGAATGGAACAGACAAAGATGGTAATGTTGCAGAAGGCACTTTCACTGGAACAATAAAGATAACTTATTTGAAAGGAAATGTTATAAATGCTGTTTCTTCTCCATTTATTTGTACTGCAACACCTCCTGTATTAAGTGTTCAGACAGCACCAAAATATTTCAGTCCTGATAATGATGGAACAGATGATGATTTGTTTATCAAGTTGAGTGGTGCAACAAAAGCTAAAATTAAAAATTGGTCATTTGAAATAAAAGATCCAACCGGCAAACCGTTCTGGAAGACTAGTGGAAAAGCTCAGATTACAGAAAGATTGATTTGGGACGGATTAAGCAATATTCAAAAAGACAGTAATGGAAATGCTGAAAGAGTTCAGTCTGCAATGGATTATCCATATTCATTTACAGTAACAGATACTTTGGGAATGACTTCAACAGTTGAAGGTGTAATTCCTGTAGATGTTCTTGTTATAAGAGATGGAAATTTATTGAAAATGGCTGTTCCGTCAATCATTTTCTTATCAAATGAATCAGAATTCCAAAAAATTGGTGGAAACATTACAAAAGAACAAGTAGATAAAAACATACAAATTCTTAATCGTATTGCGGATATTCTAAAGAAATTTGGCGATTATAAAGTTAATATTGTAGGACATGCAAACAGGCTCTCAGACAATGTTGATGAAGAAACAATTGATAATCCAAAGAATTGGGGAAGGGCGTTGATGCCTCTATCTAAAGAAAGAGCTGAGGCGATAAAAGCTTATCTTGTAAAAAAAGGCGTTTCTGCAGGCAATCTTTCAACAGAAGGTATGGGTGGAACAAAACCTGTTGTAAATCCAAAAGATAAAGATAACAATTGGAAGAATAGGCGTGTTGAATTTATTTTAATGAAATAAAAATTAAGATAAATAATTATTATAAAGTGTATTTCATAGTTTTATTAAAGCTCTGAAATACACTTTTTTTTATTTAAAAACGTTTTGGGCAAAAAAAAAGGTCTTCCAAATTGGAAAACCTTTTAAGCGGCTGCTGCAGGTTTTGAACCTGCGACACATGGATTAACAGTCCATTGCTCTACCAGCTGAGCTAAGCAACCTTACAAGTAACAAGTTTTGCTTGTCAATGTGAGTTAATATTATAGAAAATCTGATTGTGTGTCAATAATAAAAAGTGAAATATTGCTATTTTTATGAAGTTTTTTTAGAATGTAAAAATGGAACAAAAAGGATTTTACAGACAAAAAATAAATAAATTATTTAGAGAAAGTTCACTATCCCAAAGCTATAAAGATGAATCGGAAAAGCGTGTGTATGAGGCAGTTATTTCATCTAAGGAATATAGAGAATCTGAGTTTATTTTTTTGTATATGGCACGAAAAGATGAACTAAGTGTTGCTTCAATAATCAATGAGTCTTTTAAGCTTGGCAAAAAAGTTCTTCTTCCTAGAATAATTCCAAACACAAATCGCATGGATTTCTATTTTGTAAAACCGGAAGATTTTGATGAAAAAGTGCAAATTGGAAGTTATGAAATATTAGAGCCAGATGACACAAATGAAAAATTGATAATATCATCGATAAAAGAAAAATCTTATATAATCATTCCAGGACGATGTTTTACAAAAAACGGAAAACGTTTAGGACGAGGAAAGGGCTTTTACGATGTTTTTCTAAAACAAATGAAAATGAATACAAAATGTTTTTTATGCGGTGTTTGTTATGATTTTCAAATAGAAGAAGATTTTCCAACAGATGAAAACGATATAAACATGGATTTAGTTTTGTGTTGAACTCTATTTTGTTGAGTCTTTCGAATAAATTCTAATATTTGGGGTTGTAGAAATCTTTTCAAGAATATCAAGGTAATCTTTTGCCTCTGAAGATTCTATAGTTTTGTATTTATCAAGATAATGTAGCGGATTGTTTGCGTTTTCCAAACTTTCAAATATCAATTCTGCATTACCTTCAACAGTTTTTGTTTTGTTCAACTGTGATGTTATCCACAGATTTTTTAGAGTTTGCAAAGCGGTTTTAGTATTTTCTGTGCTTGATAAATCTGCTTTTAGAGAATTAAGTGCGTCTTTATATGTTGCATCAATTTCTTTTGTGTGTGGAACATTTTTGAAGATAAGAAAAGATAATGGAATATTTTTATTTTCACTTTGATAAATTACTTCTACTCCGGACAATCGTTTATTCTGTTTGGCTGATTCTTCAATCTCATTTTTTATATACAAGAAAATTGCCTCTATCAATGGTTTGCTATTTTCAAAATTATTATCAATGTATATTCCAAAAAGAACAGGATCCAAAAAAGTAGTTGTAGGAATTAGGATTTGAGGCATTGCACCAGCTTTTTCCGCAGGAATATCTGTTAAAAAAGTATGATTAATTGAAATGTTTATGCTTTTATTTTTAGGAATTTGAATTTCTGAAGAATTTGTATTCAATTGTAAATCAAGTTTTTTAAGCAATCCAAAGGAATCTTCAAAAATGTCCACAAAATCATTTTGAATAAATCCAGAAAGAATAAGCGAATATCGTGAAGAATCAAGATAAAGCGGATATTTATAAGCAATATCTTCATATTTTATGTTTTGAAGAACATCAATATTTGTGTTGAATATATTTGAAAAATCGCAATCTTTATATAATAAATTAATTGCTGCAAAATAAAGCTGATTTACAGAACTTCCATTTTCAAGTCGCTTTTTGTATTGCTTTGATGAAACAGCTCTATCTGCGTCGGACGGAATTATTTTGTTGTAGATAATAGAAGAAGCTACCGTTTTTG
>JAAZCS010000122.1 GCA_012513125.1 Treponema sp.
ATCAGGTTTAATTGATGTCATGTAGTAAATACCCAAAACCATATCCTGAGAAGGATAAACAATAGTATCACCATTTGCAGGATCAAGAAGGTTTCTTGCAGACAACATAAGTGTCCAGCATTCCATTTGTGCAGCTTGTGTTAATGGAACGTGAATAGCCATCTGGTCACCATCAAAGTCGGCATTGAATGCTTTACAAGCTAAAGGATGAAGTTTAATCGCCTTTCCTTCAACTAAAACAGGTTCGTAAGCTTGAATACCAAGTCTATGCAATGTTGGAGCACGGTTTAGCATTACAGGATGTTCTCTTACAACTTCATCCAATATTGCGTAAACTTCAGGAGCTTCACTTTCTACAAGCATTTTTGCCTTTTTGATATTTCCAACAACTTCTTTTACAACAAGTTTTTTCATCAAAAACGGCTTAAACAATTCAAGTGCCATTTTTGTTGGAAGACCACATTGCCACATTTTCAATTCAGGACCAACAACAATTACAGAACGACCAGAATAATCAACACGTTTTCCGAGTAAGTTCAAACGGAAACGACCTTGTTTTCCTTTCAATAAATCTGAAATTGACTTCAAAGGTCGATTCGATGCACCCTTAACAGCACGTTTTCGTTTTGTATTATCAAATAAAGCGTCAACTGATTCCTGCAACATTCTTTTTTCATTTCGAATAATAATATCAGGAGCACTTAACTGCTGAAGTCTCTTCAAGCGATTATTTCTATTAATTACACGTCGATATAAATCATTTAAATCTGATGTTGCAAAACGTCCACCATCAAGCTGAACCATAGGTCTTAACTCTGGAGGAATTACAGGAATTACATCAAGAATCATCCAAGAAACTTTATTTCCAGAAGCTCTGAAATTTTCAACAATTTCAATTCTTCTAAGAAGTCTCTTATCACTCTTCAAACCCTTTTCGCGCATTTTTTCACGCAATTCGTATGACAATGCATCCAAATCTAAGTTTTCAAGTAAAAGCTTTACAGCCTCGGCACCCATATCAGCAATAAAAGTTGAACCATAATGCTCTTGGGCTACTTGATATTCTTCTTCAGAAAGAAGTTGACCTTTTTTTAAGTCAGTATCACCAGCGTCAATTACTATATATTTCTCATAATATAAAACAGAACGAAGAGCTGCAACTTGCAAATCAAGTAACAATCCCATTCTACTTGGAACAGAACGATAATACCAAATATGACTAACAGGAGCTGCCAATTCGATATGTCCCGTTCTTTCACGTCTTACTTTGAAATGAGTAACTTCAACACCACAACGATCGCAAACAACACCTTTATAGCGGATTGATTTAAACTTTCCACAATAACATTCCCACTCTTTTGTAGTACCAAATATTCTTTCACAGAACAATCCATCTTTCTCTGGACGAAGAGTTCTATAGTTTATTGTTTCTGGTTTTTTAACTTCACCATAAGACCATGACTTAATAGTTTCTGGAGAAGCCAGTTTTATTTTTAGACTGTCAAAATCTTGAACATCACGCATTCACGTCCTCCTTTTCAAATCCGGAAGAATTTTTATCAATTAATTCTTGATCTCTTTCTGTTAAGGCAATTTGTTTACCTTTTGCATCATAAATTGTGAAATCAAGAGCCAAACCTCTAAGTTCCTGCACCAAAACATTGAATGATTCTGGAACACCCGCTGGAGAAGAAGGATCTCCCTTAACAATTGACTCATAAATCTTTGAACGTCCGTTCATATCATCTGATTTAATTGTCATCATTTCTTGTAATGTATTTGCTGCACCATAAGCTTCAAGAGCCCATACTTCCATTTCACCAAGACGCTGTCCACCGAACTGAGCTTTACCACCAAGAGGCTGCTGTGTTACCAATGAATAAGGACCAGTTGAACGAGCATGCATTTTATCATCAACTAAGTGGTGCAATTTCATAAAGTAGATAACTCCAACAAATATTGGATTTACAAAAGGTTCCCCAGTACGACCATCATGTACAATTTGTTTACAATCGCGTGACAACCCTGCTTCTTCAAGTTTTGCAGCAATTTGCTCTTGAGAAGGAGATTGGAATACAGGTGCTTCAAATAATGTATTTAAATACTTACCTGCCATACCCAATTCTGATTCCATAATCTGACCAATATTCATACGAGAAGGTACACCAAGAGGATTCAAACATACATCCAAAGGAGTTCCATCTTCCAAATAAGGCATATCTTCAATTGGAAGAATTCTTGCAACAACACCTTTATTTCCGTGTCGTCCGGCCATTTTATCACCTTCACAAAGCTTACGCTTGTTTGCAATAAGAACTTTTACAATCTTATCTACACCAGGATTCAAATCATCGCCTTCAGAACGACTCAATTGTTGAATATCAATTACTATACCTTCAACACCGTGAGGCAAGCGTAATGAAGAATCTCTTACATCTTTTGCCTTCTCACCAAAAATTGAGTTTAATAATTTAAATTCAGGAGTTGTTTCTGTTTCACTTTTTGGAGTTACTTTTCCAACAAGAATATCACCAGAACGTACTTTTGCACCAACACGAATAATTCCTTCTGAATCAAGATTAGAAACTGCTTTATCGCCTGTATTTGGAATATCACGTGTAATTCTTTCAGGACCAAGCTTTGTCTCCCTGATTTCAATAGAAAATTCCTTAATATGAATTGATGTGTACATATCTTCACGAACAACGCGTTGAGAAATCAATACAGCATCCTCATAATTGTATCCATTCCAAGGAACGAAACCAACCATGATATTTCTACCAAGAGCTAATTCACCATTAAATGTTGAAGGACCATCAGCAATTACGTCACCTTTAGCAACTTTCTGTCCTAATTGAACAGTTGGGCGCTGATGATAACAAGTATCCTGATTTGTTCTTTGATATTTCAATAATTCATATTCATCAAGAATAGAAGGATCTTCATTTGATTTAATTTTAATAATGCAACTTGAAACAAAAACAACTTCACCAGCTCTTTTTGCCTTAATCAAAACTCCAGAATCATAAGCACATCTTTTTTCCATTCCAGTTCCTACGATTGGTGGCTCTGGGAATAAAAGAGGAACAGCCTGTCTCTGCATGTTACAACCCATCAAAGCACGGTTAGCGGCGTTATGTTCCAAGAAAGGAATCATTGCAGCAGAAACTGAAATTACCTGATGAGGCGAAACATCGATATATTGAATATCTTTTGGACTTCTTTGGCTATAATCACCTTGTTTACGGCAAGATACTAAATCTATTGGGAAAGAACCATCTTCTTTAATTCCTTCAACTACCTGTCCAATAAAATATTTATCTTCATCAATAGCTGAAAGATATTCAACTTGATTTGTTACCTTTCCATCAACTACTTTTCTGTAAGGTGCTTCAAGGAATCCATAATCATTAACACGAGTATACATTGCAATTGAAACAATAAGTCCAATATTTGGACCTTCCGGAGTTTCAACAGGACACATACGACCATAATGAGAATAATGAACATCACGAACTTCGAATCCAGCTCTGTCTCTTGAAAGACCACCAGGTCCCAAAGCATTCAAACGTCTTTTATGAGTTAATTCTGCAAGTGGATTTACTTGATCCATGAATTGTGAAAGTTGAGAAGACCCAAAGAATTCTTTTATTGCTGCTACTATCGGTTTGATTGAAATCAAATCTTGAGGTTTCATAGTATCAGTTTCTTTTAAACTCATTCTTTCTTTTGCAATTCTTTCCATCCTGCTAAACGCGGACTTCAATTGATTAGTCATCAACTCACCAACAGATCTAACACGACGATTTCCCAAATGATCGATATCATCAATTTGTTCTTCAGCGATGTAAACTTTAATCAAGAATTTCATAGTATTGATTACATCGTCTTTTGTTAGTGTGAATTCTGCTATATCTTCAGTATCAAATTTTTTATTTAATTTATATCAACCAACTCTACCTAAATCATATCTTCTTTCTGAAAAGAACATAGAATTCAAATCTTTTTCTGCCTGTTCAACAGTCATTGGTTCGCCAGGTTGCAAAATTGCATAAACTGCAGCAAGAGCATCTTCTCTTGTAGGTTCATTATCAACAGAACCTTCTTTTACATACTTAACTTCTTCTCTTTCGAAACAATTAATTATTATTTGTGAATCCAAAGATTCATTTTTGTTATTATAAGAATCATTATCTTCATTTGTTTTAAAATTAATAACTGTTACAGACTCAATTTCATTTGCAATCAAATCATCAATATCATGAGGATGAAGTTTTACACCTGCATTGAACAAGCGTTTTTCATCACCACTTTCATCTTTAATGATTACAGCACTTGCTAGTACTTTTCCAACTAAAGAATCTTTTGTTTCAGTATCATTTTTAACAGCTAAATCTTCAACTTTATAAAAACATCTAATAATGTCTTCTCTTGTTGTAAAACCTAAAGCACGTAAAAATAAAGTTCCAAGAATTTTCTTTTTTCTGTCTATTTTTGCATATATGTATTCTTTCTTTTGATCAATTTCAAATTCAAGCCATGATCCACGATAAGGGATGATTCTACTTGAATAAACTTCTTTATCATGACAAAAAATAACACCAGGCGAACGATGTATTTGTGAAACAACAACGCGTTCTGCACCGTTAATAACAAAAGTTCCTCTATCAGTCATAAGAGGAATATCACCCATATAAATATCTTTCTGTAAGATAGCACCAGTTTGTAAGAAATTTAAATTAATTCGAGCTTTTAATGGAACTGAATAAGTTTGACCTTTCTGTTTACTTTCAACTTCTGAGAATTTTTGATTCTGCCAATCTAATTCATAAAATTCATATTCCAATGACATATCGCCATTAAGACTTTCAATAGGAAAAGTAGAAGTGAAAACTTCCTGCAATCCCTGATCTAATAATTTTTCACGCTTATTTGCTTTTTCTGTTTGTAGAAAACTTTCGTATGATGAAGTTTGTACAGAAATAAGATTTGGAACATCCATAAAACTTTTGATGTTCTTGCCGATATATTCTCGGTCATTTGTTCGTGTCTTTTCGAACATTTTATCCCCCTGCTTTTTTGTTCAATCATTCTGCTACGTATTAGAAACTCTATACAGCACAGAAAATTGATTTTTACCTTGGGTAAGATTTTGCATTTTTAGACAAGTAAAGGGATGATATTGATTTAAGAATTAATATCATCCCTTGTAAGAATATTTTTAACTAAAAGTTAATTATTTCTTGCTAGCTTTTCCACCAGCTTCAGTAATTTTCTTTACCATTTCGTCAGCGTCAGCTTTACTTACGCCTTCTTTAACTTCTTTTGGAGCACCTTCAACGAGAGCTTTTGCTTCGCCTAATCCAAGACCAGTAATTTCACGGATTACTTTAATAACTGGAATCTTTTTAGCTGCGTCAAAACTATCAAGAGTTACTGTGAACTCTGTTTGTTCTTCAGCTGCAGCTGCACCAGCTACAGGAGCTGCTGCAACTGCTACAGCTGCTGTTACTCCGAATTTTTCTTCCATTGCTTTTACTAGTTCTGATACTTCAAGAACTGACATTGAAGCGATTGCTTCAAGAATTTGATCATTTGTGAGAGCTGCCATATTGTATTCTCCACCTAAATATTTTTATGACCACTCATTAAGTGGTAGCGGATATTATACCAAACAAGTTTTTACCGCATTTAACACAAACAGTCGACAGCTATGAAGCCTGAATGTGTTTTTTATAACCTAAATTAGTTAGATCCTTCAGCTTGCTTTTTATCAGCATAAGATTGCAATGTAGCTGCAAGTTTTCTTACAGGTCCATTCATTGCAGACATAAGCATAGCATAAAGTGCCTTCTTTCCAGGAACCTTTGAATAAGCTTCTATTTTTGAAGCATCATAGATTTCTTTACCAATACTTGCACCCTTAACAGTTAATGTTGGAGCTTCTTTAGTAAAATCGTAAAGAATTTTTGCTACTTCATTTGAATCTTCTTTTACCATTGCAACAACAGTAGGACCTTTCAAATAATCAGCAACATTTTCTACTTTAATATCATCAAAAGCGATACGTGCAAAATTATTTTTTACAACTTTTAGAACTGCATTTTTTTCACGTAGTTTGTCTCTCAAAGAAGTAATCTGCTCTACAGTCAATCCTCTATAATCTGCAAAAATAAAATCATTATATTCAGAGAATGTCTTTTTAGCACTTTCAATAGCTGCTGTTTTAGCAGGCTGTATTTTTTTTGCTTTAATAGCCATTATTCACCTTCCTTATAATCAACCCAAACACCAGGACCCATAGATGAACTAACAGATACTGATTTTACAAATGCACCAGATGAACCAACTGGCTTCTTACGACTAACTTCATTTAGAAGAGTAATAATATTTTCAACAACTTTTGTTAAATCCATTGAACACTTTCCTACAGCAATATGAATGATACCACTCTTGTCTGCACGGAACTCTGTACGACCTTTTTTTAACTCAGCAACTGCTTTTGCTACATCAGGTGTTACAGTTCCAGTTTTTGGGTTTGGCATTAATCCTTTACGACCTAAAACCATACCTAAACGACCTACGTCTTTCATCATATCTGGAGTTGCGACAGCTACATCAAATTCAAGCCATCCCCCTTTTACTTTTTCGATATATTCATCAGAACCAGCAAAAGCTGCACCAGCATCTAAAGCTTCTTGAACTTTATCATCTTTACAGAATACAAGAACTTTTTTCTCGCCCTTAAACTGATTTGGGAATACTAAAGTATCACGAACTGTTGCATTCTTATCTAAATTTAACACTACATGTGTTTCAACAGTTTCATCAAACTTAGCAAATTTCATATCTTGAATCATTTTGCAAGCAGAAGCTACATCATATTTCTTTGAAAGATCATACTTAGTTACTGCTGCGTTATATTTCTTTCCATGTTTCATATTATTGCTCCACTTCTACACCCATACTGCGAGCAGTACCGGCAATAATTTTTTTTGCTGCTTCAATATCATTAGCATTGATATCTGGCATTTTTTGTTTTGCAATTTCCTCAAGATCTTTTTTAGAAAGTTTTCCAACTTTTTCAAGAAGAGGATTTTCTGATCCTTTGTCCAATTTTAATGCTTTTTTGATTAAAACTGCTGCTGGAGGTGTTTTTAAGATAAATGTGAATGATTTATCCTGATAAGCAGTAATAATTACTGGAATTATTAAGCCTTTTTCCATTGTCTTTGTCCTATCATTGAATTCCTGAACAAATTTTGGAGCACTTACACCATGAGGTCCGAGAGCCGGACCAATTGGAGGAGCTGGTGTTGCCGCTCCTGCAGGACACTGCAACTTGATAACAGCTGTTACTTTTTTTGTAGCCATTTTTTTCTCCTAAGATTGGTATGAAGATGTTATAAACATTCTTCTAACGAAATACCTATGTCCAACGGACTTATATTTCTCCCAAAAAACAGGATATTTGATTTGCATTTAGGTTTGCAAATCCCTGTATTTGTTACATTATTGTTTTTCTGCTTGCATGAAATTAATTTCAACAGGTGTTGGTCGTCCAAAAATTTGAACTTCAACAGCGAGCTTTTCTCTTTCAATATTAATTTCTTTAATTGTTCCACTAAATGAAGCAAAAGGACCGTCTGATATTTTTATTATATCACCGACATTAAATGACTGTTTAACGTGAACTTGTTTTTCACCTTTTATGAGACCTGATTTTTGCAACAAATTCTTTGCCTCATCCATAGAAATAGGAATCGGTCTTACATTTGAATTAGTGCCAACAAAACCAGTAACACCCTGAATTGTTCTTAACTGAGCACAAGTTGTTTTCCAACCCAATTCAGGTAAATCCATTTCAAGCATTATATAACCAGGTAAAAATTTATTACTGCGAGACTTTCTTTTACCATCTTTAATTTCAACGATTTCTTCTACAGGAACTTTAATATCCAGAACTACTGCTGGATCAATTTCTTTAGCATCAAGCATAGTTCTTATAGTACGCTCAATTTTATTTTCATATCCTGTATAAGTATGAAGAATATACCAACATCTAGACATCTATAAATCCTATTTCATAAAAAAGCGGAATGCTTCTGTAAAACCAAAATCAAGTAAACCTAAAAGAATAGCAATTATTACTGTTGAAATAAGCACAACCTTAATTGACGAAATTACATCATCACGTGTTGGCCATACTACTTTTTTTAATTCTGCTCTACTTTCACGAAAAAACTGAAATACTTTTGACATATTACCTCATCCTAGTTAAAAAAAAACAGGGCAGGCAGGACTTGAACCCACGACAGGCGGTTTTGGAGACCGCTGCTCTACCAACTGAACTACTGCCCTATATATAATTTGTTATTACTAACAACAATATAAAATTTTATTTTGCTTTTGTTTCTTTATGCAATGTATGCTTACGATCAAAAGGACAATATTTGCTTAATTCTAATTTTCCCTGAATATTTTTACGGTTTTTGTAAGTTGTATAATTTTTACGTTTGCATTCTGTACATTGTAAGGCAATAATTTCAACTGAACCTTTTTTCTTACTTCCCATTGTTATATCTCCTAAAAGAATTCTTTATTCATTGTTTTCCATATTAAAGCCCCCGTGCAGAATCGAACTGCAGACCTCAACATTACCGCTGTTGCGCTCTACCAACTGAGCTACAAGGGCAAAATGCAACACTCGACACATGGATATAGAAAACGTGCGTTATAGAAATATAATTAATGACTTGATTTATGTCAATAACATAAATTACTTTTTCAAAACATATCCTCTAAAATCAAGAATTTTCTTCTTTTTTTTAAATTTTATTCGTTTTTGCAATTAATTAGCTTATATGATAGTATCCTATTTCGAGGTTTTTATGAATATTGATATGTTAATCGATGGAATACTTGATTCTTATGATAGATACGGCTTAATCAATCGTAATGATTCTGAAAATTTTCCTAACAGACAAAATGTTATTTCCTTACTAAAAGATTTACAGTCGTTAATATTTCCAGGTTTTACTGAAGCCGAATACATAGACCCCATCAATATCAGATATCTTACTGGTCAAAAAGTAAATAATGTTATAGTAAAATTAACTCAAGAAATTCAAAAAACTTTAATTTACACAATAAAAACAAAAAAAAGTGGGTCTCAAAACATTGAAAATTCACATTGCTATAAACTTGCCGAAAAAGTCTCTTTAGCTCTAATTGAAGAACTTCCAGAAATCCGACGTAAAGTGCAACTTGATACAAAAGCCGCTTTTAATGGTGATCCGGCAGCTCAAAGCAACGAGGAAGTCATTCTTTCTTATCCAGGATTAGAAGCAATAGTTGTCCACAGAATTGCTTATTTTCTATTCACAAACGGAGTTCCAATAATTCCTAGAATAATGAGCGAATACATTCACGGCAAAACAGGCATTGACATCCATCCAGGTGCTTCTATTGGCGAATCCTTTTTCATTGATCATGGAACAGGAGTTGTAATTGGTGAAACTTGCATAATCGGAAACAATGTCAAAATTTATCAAGGTGTAACACTTGGTGCACTGAGTGTAAAAAAAGAATTTCAGAATAAAAAAAGACATCCTACTATTCAAGACAACGTAACAATTTATGCAGGTGCAACAATTCTTGGCGGTGACACTATTATTGAAGAAGGATGTACTATCGGCGGAAATACATGGGTAACTCATTCTGTGTCAAGAAAAACAATCATAACTCAAGACAGTGAATAAAAAAAGGGATTCTAGTCGATAACATCGAGAAGAATCCCTCGTCTAGCATTGCTAGACATCGGAGAGAGTTTATCAGCTTATTTACAAGCTATTATTAAACTAACATGTTATTATATGAATGTCAACAAATTTCGGAATAATATTAATGAATAAAAAAGAATCAAATATAATTTTTAAATGTTCAAACTGCGGATTTTCACAACCAAGATGGCTTGGAAGATGCCCTCAATGCAACGAATGGAACACTTTTGAAGAAGCAAGAGAGCAAAAAGGAAATGCAAAATTAAAAGTAAATGACAAACAAGAACCTATTTCCTTTAACTCTATCAGTATTGAAAACAATCAACGATACATAACTGGAATTTCTGAATTTGACAGAATGATAGGCGGTGGTATCGAAAATAAATCAGCCACTTTAATTGGTGGAGAACCCGGAATAGGTAAATCTACACTTCTCTTACAACTAGCATCTCCTTCCATGACTCATTTTGCAAAAGGTCACACAATTCTCTATATCACAGGAGAAGAATCTGCAGCTCAAATAAAAGAAAGAGCAACAAGACTAAATCTTGAAACAGATGGAATACAATTGCTATGCACAACAAAAATCGAAAATGCAATTGATGTTATGAATGAACTAAAACCAATTCTAGTAATTATAGATTCCATTCAAACTATGTATTCATACGACACAGGTTTAATTCCCGGAACAATCAATCAATTAAAATATTGCTCAAATGAATTAATTCTTTGGGCAAAAGAACATAATTCCGCAATTATTATGACCGCTCACGTTACAAAAGAAGGTTATATTGAAGGCCCAAAATCTCTCGAACACATGGTTGATACAGTAATTTCATTTGAACGAAATAACGAAGATTTAAGATTTTTACATTCTCAAAAAAACAGATTTGGCTCCGTCGACGAATTAGGAATTTTTTCAATGACAGACAAAGGATTAATCCCTGTAATTGACCAAACTTCTCTATTTATTACAAAAAGAACAGAAGATTTGCCACCAGGAGTATCATATACGCCTGTTTTTGAAGGTAGTAGGGTTTTTATTGTTGAAATTCAAGCACTAACAATACCAGCAAAAGCATCAATTTCACGAGTTTACAGTGAAAAAATTGACAATGCCAGAGTAAACAGAATTGCCGCGGTTTTAGAAAAACGATGCGGAATTAGATTTTCAGATCAAGATATTTATGTAAATGTTGCAGGAGGAATAAAATTAACAGAAAGCTCAATTGATGCCGCAATCGCAACCGCACTTTATTCAGCTCGCACAGACATTCCATTACCCCCAAAAACAATTATTTTTGGTGAATTAAGTCTAGCTGGCGAAATCAGATCTGTTAATAAAGTGAAACAAAGAATTAACGCTTCACTTGGACTTGGATTTACAAATATTATTGCAGCTGACGAAGATAAAGATATAATTTACAAAACTGATTTAAAACAGTTAATAAAATATACATTTTCTCAAAAATCGCATTAAAAACGAGTAAAATTTACTCAAATTCACTATTTCAACATTTCATTATGGGTCTTAAACACCAGAGAAAAAACTCATTTTAAACAATAAATTTACACAACTTTTATTCTTTTTTATTAATTTTACTACATTTCATTACTTGGCACGGTTCTTGCTATTATCTATATGAAAGATAAAATTACTATTCATAGGAGGTATAATATGAATGAACTTTCATTTTTAGATTCAATTTTTAACAATTCAATGGCGGACTCAATTATGCCAAACTTTTATTATCACACAAACGCTTCAACACCAAAAGTTGACGTAAAGGAAAATAGTGATAATTACACACTAGAGATGGAATTGCCTGGAAGAACAGAAAAAGACATCAATATCGAATTGGAACATAACAATTTGACAATTTCATCAAAAACACAAGATGAAAATAAAGAAGAGCATAAAGAAAAGAACGAAACTAAATGGATTCTTAAAGAAAGATATTCAAGTAGTTTTTCAAGAAGATTTTCACTTCCATCTGATGTTGATTCTGAATCCATTGCAGCAAGCTTCAAAAACGGAATTCTTACAGTGGTAATGCACAAAAAAGCTATAGCTTCTCCTAAAAAGATTGCTATTGAAGCTTGTTAAAATTGATATAATTAAAGATGCACCCAAAAATTAAAGCAAAAGAAATTTCTGCGTAGATTTTTGGGTGTTTTTTTTTAATCTTTCAGAAGTTTACTAAAATGAATTAAATAATCAATAAAAGAAATATAACTTAGTATCAAACACAAAACAAATAGACAGATGGAAATAATTCTCAAAACACCAAAGAATTCAACAACTACATTTAATCTTACCAAAGCTTCAAGAAGCAATGCAAAAAAACCAGAAATTACATAAACGACAGTTTTAAGCTTTCCGCCTTTTCGTGCCGCAATAGCAACACCTTTCTTTACAGCTATCATTCGTATAAAATTCATTGTCAGTTCTCGATAAAGGATGAATACAAACACTACAGTAGGCATATATCCGATTCCATTTACAGAAAACATAAAACAAACAAATGTAGATAAATGAACAACTACATCAGCAAAAGGATCAAATAATTTTCCAAAATCACTAACCTCATTAAATTTTCTTGCATAATGTCCATCAAGATAATCAGTAAATTCCATAAATGCCAACAAAGGAAACATTATAAATATAGAAAGTGAATTAAATTTTCCAGTCCAAATCGGAATAAAATAAAGTAGAAAAAAAACCGGCGCCAATATGATACGGGATAATGTAAACTTATTTGATAATTTCATAGATAAAGTATTAAGAATATAAAAAGAAAAGTCAAGTTAAATAAAAAATTGGACGACAGCGAGAAGTTTAGTTTTCAACTGCGTCCAATTTTTATTTATTGGAAAGTTTTAAAATCATGGACTATTCCAACTGAAGATTTAACCTCATAATTTGGCAATTCTTGTTTAATAATTCTGATTGCATTTTCAACCGCCACAATAGAATCAGAAATACCCTGCAAGATAAATGTATTATCTTCAATAACACCATGGATAAATTCAATATTCAGCTTATATTTAAAAATCAGTTTATTCACTATTTCTTGTGATTTTAGCATATTTTCAATTATCTTTTTACCTTCAGTTTCTTTTTTCTCATCTACAGAGCTACTTACTACTGACGAAATAATTTTAGCAGAAGTTGGAACATCTATTAATCCTGTATTCAAAACCAAATGAAAATATGATGAATCCTTCAAATCTACATTATAAAAACTTTTATGGAATCCATCTCGATTCATATCGCTTTCTTGAATACGTTGTTTAGCTTGTTTTTCATCCCATGAAAATTCTTTTTCCAAACGTTGCAAACGAATAGCTTCTGGCGAAATCAACCTAACAGAAATATTATTTGGGACATTTTGAAGTACAACAAATGCACCTCTTCCTATAATAATCACATTTTCCTGTGCTGCAGCTTCAAGAATTGCATATTGTAAATAATTTATATATTCATCCCTATCTTTTGCCAAAGACGCAAAAAAACCTGGTTTTCGCTCATCATATTTTGGCATCTTTTCCTGTGGAAATCCTAATTCAATTATTCTCTTTTCAATATCAGTTCTCTTTACAAATTTATAATTCAATTGTTTTGCGAGTTCCTCTGCAACTTCATCTCCAAACGCAGCTACCTCTCTTGAAATTGTTATAATTGCCATATTACACCCCCTAAAACGCAAATAATAAGAAAGCTTGCAATGCAAACTTGTGAATAAAAACTAAGATAACATTTAGCAAAGTTTTTATTACGCTTCTTATAAAACAAAGTCTAGAATTTTTCTTTCATTACTTCATTTATTTTCAAATAAATGATAAAACGATTACTAAAGAAAGTCAAAAAAAAGAGTAAAATTATGAAAACATATTTCACTAAATCAGATGAAGCATTAAAATGGAAAGAAGAAAAATGCACAAATTTGTTGAATACTGCTGTTTTTGAAGTTACACAAAGAAGTAATAAAGCCCATAACGGAACAGAAGGCAAATACATAGTTCTAAATGCAAAAGATTGGGTAATTGTTATTCCATCAATAAAAGATGATTTTCTAATGGTGAAACAATGGAGACATGGAGAAAAAAAACTAAGCATCGAATTTCCAGGAGGAGTAATCGATGAGGGTGAAGATCCTGAACATGCAGCGTATAGAGAATTAAAAGAAGAAACAGGCTATTGTGCAAATAATCTTATAAAACTCGGAAGTTTTAATCCAAACCCAGCTTTATTTTCAAATCATGTTCACATTTTTTATTCTGACTCTCTTAGCAAGACAGACGCCCAAAAACTTGACGCTGACGAATTTATAAATTGCATTACAATCTCACATAAAGAAGTGTTGAACGGTATGGGCACAGAAGAATTTCCGCACGCACTTATGGGTACCGCCCTAACTCTATACTACAAATATTTAGCTTCAAGATAAAAAAAATCCCAACTGTTTTTGTTGGGATTTTTTTATTTATTTTGTATATGGTTCATACTCTTTCTTTGAATCATAAGTTCCAGAACGATATTCACCAGTTAAACTTGGAACATGCATTTTCATACCAGGATGAATCAAATTTGGATCTTCTGGTTTTGGCATTGAAGATTTATTGTCTTGATACAAGTTTTCCCAAAGAAGAGGATTATTGTAAATATAAGGTCGACCTGAAATATTCCAGTAACAATCTTTATTTTCTGCCCATGGTTTTACAATATAATATTCAGGAAGAGGAGTAACTTCTTTTACACCATCCAAAGCAGCTAAAGACTGTTTAGCATAGTTTGAAGCTTTTTCATAATCTTCACTTGTATATGAAGTTTCTGCGTTTCCTAAATTTTCTTTTGCAGACGAATATGCCATAGGAAAATTCTTATCTGCTTCCACTTTTTCTGCCCAAGTTATTTTGTTTTTTGCCATTTTAATGTTGGAATCAGCATCTTTTTTTGCTAACATAGTTGCAATGTACGCTTCTGAAAGAGCCGCATTTTCTTCTGCTTTTTGAGCATATTCAACAGCTTCTTCATAAGCTCCAGCATCTAGTGCCATTTCGGCTTTTTTTGTATATTCATCAGCTAATTTTTGATAAGTATTGTTTGTATAACTTACTGCAAATACAGAAAAAATCAAAAACGACAATAAAATAGATATGATTATTTTTTTCATTATTGTTCCTCTCTTACAGTTTCTTCATCCAAATCTTCATCGATTTCTATTACAGCTTCTTCAGGATTCTCAAATTTATCATCTTCAAGTAGAACAGCATCAGCATCTTCAATACCATCAACTGGTTCTGTTATTGGAGCTTCTTTATCTGCTTTTTCTGCATTTTGCTTGCTTTCTTCTACCTTTTTCTTAGCATTTTCTATTGCCAATTGAGCTGCAGCTCTTTTTTCAGAAACAGAAACATATAAGTTTGTAAATATATCTTTTGAATCAGTATAGCTACTTAAAGCAGATTCTGGATTTTGCATAGAATATAGTGAATCACCTTTTTTGAAAGCTTCAACACCTTCTGTATATTTTTCCTTTTGAGAAACTCCTGCTTTTACAGAATCAGCATCTTTCTTTGCATTGAAAGCTTCTACTCGTTCATCTTTAGCTAATTTTTTATATGCAATAGTCAAAACTTTATTAAAACTGCTATAAGCTTCCTGTGAAGAATTTAGCAATTCATCAGTTTTGAGTGTTTTCGAAGTAATTAGAATATCAGTTTCACTCAATTTAGCTACACCTTTATCATAATCGGCTCTTGAATAATCAGCAAAATTATTATCATCAATCTTCTTTTTTGCTTTTGTTGCATTTAAGTATGCTGACAGAGCTAAATAATGCTTTTCAATATCCTTTCCGTCTCCATTTGGATTAGCACAAAACTCATCATACTCGCTATCTATTCTTGCTAATAATTCACCAGCATTTTCTTTTGCCCCAGCATTAATTGCTAATTCACGGGCTTTTTCAATTCTGGCTTTTATTTCATCAACACTTTCTACAGAACTTTTATTTGAATCATCTAATTCATCAGTTACAGTAGGTGCATCCAAATTTGTATCTACTTCGGCAACAGGTTTTGATCCACAAGATGCTAGAAAAAACAGCATTAATAGAACCGTACCAAAAAAGGCGATTTTTTTCATGATAACCTCACAACTTTTATGTTTTAACAATTTTACTACACAATTTTCAATTATACAACGATAATATAGCAAGGTTTTCTTTATTTTACAAAATAGGAGTATTATATGGCTGATGAATTTTCATTTGAAATTGTTCAAAGTTTAGGTATTGTTGCTGAAGGAAAAGGTGGATGGAATATTGAGCTTAATCTTGTATCATGGGGAGGCAGACCTGCAAAATATGACATTAGAAGCTGGTCTCCAGACCATCAGAAGATGGGAAAAGGGTCAACTTTTACAAAAGAAGAAATCGTAGCACTTAAAGCTTTACTTCAAAAAACTGAGCTATAATCGGCAATTTGAGAACTGGCACCTTTCAACATAATTATCTCATAAAGCATTTTTTGCAATAATATTTCTTCAAAGAAAGTGCCATCGCTTCTAATTACCATATCTGTTGATGCTAAAACTGAAAGAATTGCAACAGATTGCCCATATGTCCACACTTTGGAAGCTTTTCTATACTGATTTTGCATCAATTTGCTGGCAAAACCATTAGTTTTTAGCGTAAAATCATCAGGAAGACTGTTATCATGACATATTTTATGCCACAAACAGAGTTTTCTAAAACAAGATGACAGACCTGCAATAATCATCACTGATGATGCATTTTTTGACAAACGAATTTTCTGAAGAATATTTATTGCATCTTCAAATCGTTTTTCCGAATTATTTGAATTATCAGAGATTTTATTAAACAAAGTAAATGCTGACTCTTCCCTGTTATGTGATAATATGGCATCTACTTCAGAAACAGTAATTTCATGATTCTTTGAAAAACACAAAAAAAATTTTGAACATTCCTGTTTTAAGGATTCGGTATTATTTTCAACCATCTCCAATATTAATTCTGCTGCGTCTTCTGTTATTGAATAAGAATTTTTTTTGAAATAATCATATAGCCAAGGCAATTTACGATCTTCAAACATTTCCCAGAATTTCCGTTTATTTTGAACAGGAATCAACTTTTCTAATTTAGAATCAACAGAAATATCATCAGAAACAAGAATTAATACGGTAGATTCTGACGGCTCTGATTTTAACCATTCATCAAGCATTAGAAGTTCATCTTTCTTTTTGAGTAATTCTGCATTTCTACACACGATACAAACGGCTGACGAAAAAAGAGTCCCGTTTTGAAGAATCGTCATTACTTGATCAAAAGAAGTTTCCTGCAAGAAAAATAATTGTTCATCAATTTCGCCAAATTTCTTTTTTAACGAGTTTTTAATCTTAGCAATTTCATCATTTCTTTCACCGGCTTCAGGACCTGTAAACAGATAAATGGAAGGAATCATATCAATAAGTTCTTACAATATTTGAAAGAATTCCAACAATTCTTACTTCTTGGCAATAAATTGCCTGAAAAGTTGGATTTTCTGGCTGAAGTCTTACTCTTGTAGCTTCTTTGTAATATCTTTTCAATGTAATTGCATCTTCAATAACGGCAACAACTATTTGACCATCGATTGCAGTGTTTGATTGTTCAACAACAGCCAAATCACCTTCAAGAATACCTGCATTTATCATGCTAGTTCCCCTGACTCTTAATGCAAAATAATTTTTTCCAGGACGTACAAATGGTTCTGTTAAGTTTACGTAGCCGTCGAGATTTTCTTCACATAACAAAGGTTTTCCTGCTGCAACTGTACCCAAAAGGGGAACTTTTCCAACAAATAATTTTGGTTCTTTTTCTCTACAGTCTGACAGAACACGTATCGAACGAGAGCGTTTTTGGCATTGTGATAGATAGCCTTTTTTTTGCAATGCAGTAATATGATCTTGAACCGCTCTTAATGAGATGCCGAAATTTTCACTAATTTCTCTTACTGTTGGTGGAAAAGCATTTTCATCAGAAAAATCAGAAATAAAAGTTAATACTTCTTTTTGACGATCTGTTATCTGTTTCATTTCTCTTCCTCCTTATAAAAATGACTATTCCTCTTCAAATTTACTCTCAAATAAAGCTTCTATTGCAGCGGCTGCAGCTACTTCGTCAGGACCTTCAACTTTCAAAGTAAGTTGAGTGTTGTATCCGGCTGCCATTGTAATAACACCCATAATGGATTTTGCATTCACAGTAGCGTCTTCTCTTTCCAAAGTTATTTCACTTTGAAATTTGCTTGAAGTTTGAGCAATAATAGCTGCCGGTCTTGCGTGAATTCCCGCTCTATTCTTTACAGTTAGAATTTTTTCTACCATATTCTTATCCTTGACAGTTTTCTGTCTATTATATATTAGTATGAATCATCATTGCCATAATAAGCAGCCTGAGCTTCACCTGATTCTATCCATTTTAAGACATTCTGATTAAAATCTTTAGCAGAATTATATCCCATATTCTTTAATCTTTCATTCATTGCTGCAGCTTCAATAATAATTGGTAAGTTTCTTCCAGGACGAACAGGAATTTCAATTACAGGTATTTTGACACCCAAGAGTTCTTTGTATTTTTGATCAGTTCCCAATCTATCATACGCCTTACTTGAATCCCAATCTTCTAGTTGAACTATCATTTGAACTTCTTTTTGATCTCTGATGGCACCAACTCCATATAATTGTGAAATATTAATTATTCCCAAGCCTCTGATTTCCATATGGTGGCTAATTAATGTATTGGCACCTCGTCCTAAGATAATATTACCATTTACACAACGAGGCTCTACAACATCATCCGCAACAAGTCTATGACCTCTTTCTACCAATTCCAAAGCGGTTTCACTTTTTCCGACACCAGAATGTCCTGTCAGAAAGATTCCGATTCCGTAAACTTCTACCAAAACTCCATGAAGTGTTTTTCGTGGAGCAAATACATTTGAAAATGCCCTTACCAATCTATTTGAAAACTCTGTTGAGGTCAAATCACTTTGCAAAAGAGGACAAGCACTTTTTTCGGCTTCTTCTCTGAATTCTTCTGTTGGTTCCAAATTATATGTAAAAATACAACAAGGAATAGGAGAGTTAAAAAAAGTTTTTATTGTGTCAAATGAATTTTCTTTGTGAAGACGATTTAAATATGCAGTTTCGCCACGACCAAAAAGTTGGATTCTATTACTAGCAAAAGATTCATAAAACCCCGAAAGAGCCAATCCTGGGCGATTAATCTCAGGGACAGTAATTGCTCGGGGCAATCCTCTTCTTCCTGCAATACACTTTAAGTGCAATGCATCGTGTCCGGAAAGTTCCAAATCGAGCAAATCTAAAACAGTAAATCTCTTATCTGCCATGACAGTACTATACACATACACTGATAAATTTTCAATAAGTATTCATTTGTCTTTTCAAAATTTAAGTTGTATACTTTAAATGATGATAAAGACATCTGTTTACATCTTGTGAACAAAAAACACTTTAAGGAGATATTTATGACATCATCAATTAAACCAGTAGGATTCACCCTAGAAGAAAAACAATCAGAAATGATTGATTCAAAAATGAAGAGAATTTCATACGCAGAAGGTCTTATCGTTGATTTGATTTTAAGAATAAAACATGATAAAGCATATTCTTTTGATGCTACAGTTAATTTTAAATGGGGAACACAAGCTCATCTTACTTCAGAAGACTTTGATTTTGCTGCAGGATTAAATAAATTAATGGATGTTTTAGACAACAAAATTAAAAAAGAAAAAGATAAAGTACAAGAG
>JAAZCS010000123.1 GCA_012513125.1 Treponema sp.
AATGTAGATACAGGAATGGGTCTAGAAAGAACAAACTGTATTTTGCAGGGAAAAACAAGCGTTTATTTAACAGAAGTGTTTGAACCTATAATCAAGACAATCGAAAATCTGTCATCATATAAATATGGAGACGATAGTGAAAAAGATAAGAGCGTTAGAATTATCGCTGATCATTCTCGTTCCGCTGTATTTATTTTGGGTGATCAAAAAGGTGTAACTCCTTCAAATGTCGGTGCCGGATATGTTCTTAGACGCTTAATTCGCCGTGCAGTTCGCCATGGAATGAAACTTGGAATTGAGAAAGATTTTCTTGCTGTAATTGCAGAGTCTGTTATAGAAAATTTCAAAATTGCTTATCCTGAGCTAGAAAATAATAAAAAGAAGATTTTTAGTGAATTGACAGCTGAAGAAAATAAATTTAGAGATACCTTAAAAAAAGGTGAAGCTGAATTCCAAAAATTGTTACCTAATTTAATGAAAAATCCTAAAAAAGAGATTTCTGGAAAAATAGCCTTCCGTTTGTATGACACATTTGGTTTTCCTCTTGAATTAACAGAGGAACTTGGTGCTGAAAATGGATTTACTGTTGATAAAGAAGGTTTTAAAGAAGCTGAAAAGAAACATCAAGATGCTTCAAAAACATTGGATGCGGGAGCCGCAAAAGGTGGACTTGCAGAACAATCTGATGTTACAACAAAATATCATACAGCTACTCATCTTCTGCAGCAGGCACTTGTAAATGTTTTGGGTGACCAAGTTGCACAGAAAGGTTCCAACATTAATAATGAAAGAATGCGTTTTGATTTCACTTTTGAAAGACCTATGACAAAAGAAGAAATTCAAAAAGTTGAAGATATTGTTAATGAACAAATTCAAAAGGATTTACCAGTAACAATGTCTGTAATGAGCTTGGATGCTGCCAAAAAAGATGGAGCTAGAGCACTTTTTTCTAATAAATATGGCGAAAGTGTAAAGGTTTATACAATTGGTTCTGCAGAAAATTGGTTTAGCAAAGAAGTTTGTGGTGGACCACACGTTCAGCATACTTTGCAAATTGGAAAATTTGAAATTCAAAAAGAACAGTCGTCGTCAGCCGGAGTAAGGCGTATACGTGCTGTAATTTCTGGTGGATTACCATTAGATAAAGAATAAAGTAACTAAAAATAATTTTAGTTGTTATAAATGAAGAAATAATTTAAAATATAAAAAAAAGGAATTATATTATGAAGCGAATATCACTTGCGTTGATGATTTTATTAGTATTTATTGGATCTGCTTTTGCTCAGGCTGATTTACAGGTTCTTTCTGTTGTTAAATTAAACAAGAGTGAATCAATTACTGTAAAACAGTTAAAGACACGTGTTGAAATGTATCAGAAGCAAATGGGCCGTGAATTGGCGGTGAGTGAAAAGAAAGATGTTTTAAAAACACTTGTTGAAGAAAAATTAGTTCTTCAAGCTGCTCAAAAAGCTGGAATTACAAGTCCTGATAGTACTGTTGATCAATATTTTGTACAAACTCTTTGTCAACAAATTGGAATAAATGTGCAGACCGAAAAAGAATTAGATGATGCAATTAGACAAAATACTAATTCATCGCTTGACGATTTTTTACAAAAACAAACAGGAATGAAAATTGTAGATTACAAAACTCAGATTAAAAATACACTTACTATTCAACAGTATGTTATGAGTTTGCGTCAGAAAGAAATTCAGGGAATTGCTGCTTCTGATGATGAAATTCGTTCTTTCTATGAAAGCAACAAGGCTCAGTTTGTTTGGAATGACATGATGAAAATGTTCATCGTTTTGGTTCCAAAAGGAAATGATGCTAATGCTGCAAAATTAAAGGCAAATGATTTAAGAAATAAATATATTGATAAAAAGCTAACAAAAGAACAGATTCTCATTCAAGCTGAGGACAAGAATTCTGGTTATCAAGCTGGAGAAACTATTGCCGCTAATACACAACAGATTGCAAATTCACTTGGAATGGATTATCAACTATTAAGAAGCTTATTTACTCAACCTGATGGATTTGCTTCGGATATTTTTGAAACAGCTACAGATTATCGTTTTATTCATGTTGGAAAAAAATATAGTGCTAAATTATTAGCAATTGGTGATATTATTCAGCCAGAGACAACTGTAACAGTATATGATTACATTAGAAGTAATTTGACTCAACAAAAACAGACTCAGTATTTGAATACTGCTGCTCAGGAGATATCAAATAGTTTAAATACTCCAGAAAATGTTGAAGCAAAAAAGACAGGTGATGCTTTAGACAAACTCTTAGATTGGGGAACAAAATAAAGTGTCACGAAGAAAAGGAAGAATTCTCGCTTTTCAGGCTTTATACTCTTGGGATGTTAGTAACGAATCGTTAGATAGCATCCTAAGTTTTTCTTGGCTTCAAAAAGATTCAGACCTCAACAAAGATGATTCATCAGAATTAAGTGTTTCTGTAAAAGATGAACAGACTTTTGCAAGTTTTATAATTAATGGGACTGTATCGCATATTGACGAAGTTGACAGTTTGATAACTAGTCATTTAGCGTCAAATTGGAGTAAAGATAGACTGAATAAGGTTACGCTTGCAATCTTGAGAGTTAGTGTCTATGAAATCATTTTCCAAAAAGAAGCTATGCCAAGCATAATAATTGATGAAGCTGTAAGTATTGCAAAAGATTACGGACCGGATGATTCTTATAAATTTATTAATGCAGTGCTTGATAATATAGGAAAAGATGCAAATAAAACTATTTCAGAGAATAAAAACTAGTTTAGTTCTTGTATTGATGTTTACTTTCTGTTTTGCCTTGTGTTCTTGCGGAATGAAGGCGGAACAGAAGTCTGTAACATCTCAATTTGATGTAATTGATGCGTTGATTGCACAAAATCAGTTTGATGACGCAATTTCAGAGCTAAAAAAAATACAGAAACAAATTTACGATTCATGGTCGTATATTGGTGTTTATAAACGCTATATGACTTTGGGTGAAAAAAAATCCGCAGAAAAGATAATCAAAAAAGCACTAAAAACAAATTCTCACAATATTGAATTAATTGCCTTATATTCTCTTTTTTTATTAAGAGAGAATCGTCTTGATGAAGCAGAAGTCTTAGCAAAAGAGTTGAAAGGTACCAAATATGGTTCAATTTATTCTGAAGCAATATTAAAAAAATCTTATAACAACGAAGAAAAGCTTAATTTGGATAATTCCAATATTGACGATTTTTACCAAATATTTATGGACGCTTACCGCGGTTCAAATAACCCTTTGTGGCTTAGAAATTGTGCCGTAATGGACATGATAAGAGGAGATTTTTCATCTGCATCCGCATTGCTTCCCGAGTATTTTCTAAATCTAGATGATATATTTTTTTGGTCTACAGTTTTGTATGATTCAAGTGAATATTCAAAAATGCTAGAAGTATCAGAAAATTCAAATAAATTTTTTGATAGTAGTGTGCTTAATGAAAAAATTAATAAGTTGATTGCTTTTGAATCAGATTCGTATATTGCTCTTCATGAATTGGATTTAGCTGAACAAAAAAGACGTGAAATTATATCAAATATAAACGATGAATAAATACTTAATTATAAAAATGATAAGATTCTTCCAATTATTATGCAAAATAGTGCAGTTTGGGCTATGAATCAGGGAAATGAAAATGACTGCGGCAAATTACTGTTTAAAATAGTAAATAATTGGTCAGATTTTGTTCCTTCCTTAGTTTTATACTCAAATTACGCTTATACGTCAAACTTGAAACGCACTGAAGATTATGAAACCAAAATGCTTCGTCAGGCTGGAATTTCGTCATTGGAAATGATTGAATATGATAATAGGTTTGTGATTCCATTAAGTGATGCTTTTGAAAGAATTAACAATGCGTTAATTACAAATAAAAATCCATATTTATATATCTGCAAACTTGATTTAAAGTATAAAATGAATGAAAAACTAAGTGTGAAAGATAAAACTGCTGATTTATGGAACTTATTGGAAAATAATAATGAAAATAATGAATATAAATCAGTTTTAGTTCAATATGCAGTTAATTTTCTTTTGAAGACAAATCAAAATGATGATGCTTGGTCAGTTTTTTATAAATATGTCACTTCTTTTTATAATTTTAATTCTGAAGAAGATTTTTGGATTCAGTTTGAAAAGAATTTGTCTTCAATTGATTACAATATTGTTGAATTAGCATCATATTTTGCAGCTGAGCAGAAATTACGAGATGAAATGTTTAGAATTTCAGAATATTGTGTTTATGAAAGTTCTGGGATTTTGAAAGAAAATGAGATTTCATCAAAAGTTTCATCTTCCGTTTGTATGAATCTGTCAGATGCGTATTTTTCAACAGGAAAAGTGGCAAAGTCTCTTGATTTGTATGGCAGAACTGCTGGCAAGGAAGCAAATTCCAAAGTTAGATCTGAAATTTATTACAGAATTGGTGAAATTTATTTGAGTTTGGGTGAAAGTGCCGATGCTTTGAGGGCTTTAGATTATTCATATTCAATTAATAAAGATAATGTTAAAGCTCAGTTTTTAAGAGATAAAATTTCATCAGATAGAAAATGATTTTTATTGACGATGAAGAAGTTTTTTCCTTATATTTAAGATTGAATCAAATATGATTTATTAACTAAAACGTTATTGTAGGAGTAAAAAATATGAAAATTAAACCGTTATCAGACAGAGTTCTTGTTAAAAATGACAAAGCTGAAACAAAAACATCAAGTGGAATTATTATTCCTGAAGCAGCTCAAGAAAAAACTCAGACAGCAACTGTAGTTGCCGCAGGTCCTGGAACTGATGATGTAAAAATAACTGTAAAAGTTGGAGACCGTGTTATGTATGATAAATATGCTGGAACACAGGTTAAAATTGATGGTGAAGATCATCTAATCTTAAAAATGAATGATATTATCGCAGTTATAGAATAGCCATTTATTTGTTTAAAATTTATTTTTAAATTAAAATGGGTAGAAGAATCATTTTTTCTTATACCCATTTTTTATTTTAAGTTACAAAGATAATAACTAAAAAAATATATTTGCAATATGTTAGAAAAGGAGTTTAATTATGAAAAAATTATCAAGAGGGCTTGTTACTGTTTTAGTATTGGTAGTTTTGTTGTTTGGAATTGGTTCTTGTGCTGTTGGAAAATATAATACTTTGATTGCCTTGGATGAAAGCGTCACAACACAATGGGCTCAAGTACAAAATCAATATCAAAGAAGATTGGATTTAATTCCGAATTTAGTTTCAACTGTAAAAGGTTATGCAAAGCATGAAAGTGATGTGTTTACTCAAGTTTCTGAAGCAAGAGCTAGTGCAGGTGGACAAGTAAATATTGATGCTGATGTATTAAATGATCCAGCGGCTTTTGAAAAGTATCAAAAAATTCAGGATAATTTATCTGGAAGTTTGCAAAGATTATTAATGGTGACAGAACAATATCCAGAATTAAAAGCAGACCAGCAATTTTTAGCATTGCAGGATCAACTTGAAGGAACTGAAAATAGAATTGCAGTAGAAAGACAACGCTTCAACGATGTTGCAAAAAGTTATAATACAGCAATACGTTCATTTCCAACAAGGATAATTGCATCGTTTGCTCATTTAGAAAAAAAGTCATATTTTGCAGCTTCAACAGAAGCTCAGAACGCTCCTAAAGTAGAATTCTAATTTAAATAGGACTATTTATGAAATATAAGTCATTGATTAAGAAACTAAAACTTAGTGATTCTGATTTTGAAAAAATAAAAAAATCAGTTCAAGAAGTTGAAACAAAAACAACTGGTGAGATTAGCGTTGCTATTGCACCAGAAAGTGCACATTATTCATTTTGGGAATTGTTGGCTTCAAATACAGTCGCATGTATAGCGTTGATAATTATGTTGGGATTTTCTGATAAAATAAGAAATCTTTATGAACGTTTTTATTGGCAAAATGAACCCGACTGGATTCTTCCGGCGTTTTTTGTTATTAGCTGTTTCTCAATTGTTGTTCTTGTATTTTATTTAGCAAATATTCCGTTTATCGATAGAGTAGTTATTCCTCGAAGTGTTAGAAAAGTATCTGTTACAAATAGAGCATTGCGTTATTTTACAGAAAGCGGTGTTTATAAAACAGCTGAACATTCGGGAATTTTAATTTTTGCGTCATATATGGAGCGTCAAGTAAGAATTATCGCTGATGAGGGAATTTCAGAAAAGATTTCACCTGATTTATGGAATTTGATTGCTGATGAATTTGCAGAAGAACTTAAAAATGGAAATGTAGCTGAAGCTTTTGTTCAAGCAATTCTAAAATGTGGCGATTTATTGGCAGAAAACTTTCCTGCAAAAAAAGAAAATCCTAACGAATTAACTGATGGACTTGTCATTTTGGAGGATGCAGAATGGTTTTAGAATTTAAGAAAAAAACATTTGTTTCATTTTTGATTGGAATTCTTACTCTTTCTTCAATTTTTTCTCTTGAAGTTCCGCAATTAAAGGGACGTGTTAATGATTATGCAAACATTATTGGCAAAAATGACGAAATTGAAATTGAGAATTATTTATCTTCTTTAGATAGTCAAACTGGAATACAGCTTGTAGTTTTAACAATACCAAGTTTAGAAAATGACAGCCTTGAAAACTTTAGCATGAAAGTTGTGAACAACTGGCAGTTAGGGCAAGATGGAAAAGATAATGGTGTTCTATTATTGATTTCATATGATGAGCGAAAAATAAGAATTGAGACTGGATACGGTTTGGAAGATAAATTAACCGATATGAAAAGTGGCTTGATAATCAGAAATGTTATTGTTCCAGAGTTTAAACTTGGAAATTATTCAGAAGGAATAAAAAAAGGTGTTAGAAATATCGTCGGAATTGTTTCTGGCGATGAAGAAATAGTTGAAAAGAGTGTTTTAGAAGATGAAGAAGAAGAAGGTAGCGTAGCCGGAATTTTCTTTATGATAGTCTGGATTATCTTTATTATTATTTTAATTTCATCACGTGGTGGAATTTTAAAATGGATATTATTGTCAAATTTAACAGGTGTAAATAGTGGCAGAAATAATTCAAATATTCTTAGCAATAATAAATCATTTGGTGGAAGTACCTTTTCGGGTGGTGGCGGTCACTTTGGTGGTGGCGGAGCCTCTGGCGGTTGGTAATATAATATTTAAACAAAAATAAAGAAAAAAGTGAATAAGTAAAATTACCGCTAGTATTGAAAAAAGACGCTATAAGATATATATTTTGTAGGTAAAAAATTGGATAAAAATCCACTCCAAGGAGTTAAGCGATGGCTGATGAAAAATATGATTTTACAATAGAGCAGCTAGGACCATGTACGGTTCAATCCCCAATAAAACTTTCAACAGTTCATGGTGATTATACAGCAAATTATGTTGATGACAAAGCATATGTAATAAATAATGTAAATGTTTTTGATGTAAAAAAACCAATTGTTTTAGATTCATCAAATCTAATTGAAAAAGCTGGTCCTAGAGAGAAAATCTATTTTGATCCAAAGCATGTAAAAGCTGGAATTTGTACTTGTGGTGGTTTGTGTCCAGGATTAAATGATGTAATTAGGGCGATTGTTCGCTGTTTGAATACTCGTTATGGAGTAAAAGTAATAAAGGGATATCAATTTGGTTTCCATGGATTTTTTCCAGAAGAAAATTATGAGCCAATCGATCTTGACAGATATTTAATTGATGAAATACACAAAATTGGTGGATCATATCTTGGAACAAGTAGAGGCGGTGGTCAGAGAGTTTCTGATATTGTTGATTGCTTGGAACGAGACAACATCAATATGGTTTGCATAATTGGTGGTGATGGAACTCAGCGTGGTTCTTATGATATTGCTTGTGAAGTTGAAAAACGTGGATACAAATGTGCTGTAGTTGGAATTCCTAAAACTGTTGATAACGATTTAATGTTTATTGATCGTTCTTTTGGTTTTGAGACTGCTGTACAAAGAGCAAAAGAGGCTGTTGCTTCAATTCATATGGAAGCTTCTTCACAAATTAATGGAATTGGTCTTGTTAAATTGATGGGACGTGAATCAGGATTTATTGCAACAGCTGCCGCACTAGCAAGCCATGAAACAAATTTCTGTTTAATTCCAGAAGTTCCTTTTGATATGGAAGGCGAAAATGGATTCTTGGCATGTTTGGAACGTCGTCTAGAAAAACGAGGACATGCAGTTATTGTTGTTGCAGAAGGTGCAGGACAGGATTTATTGACTGGAACAAATGCTACAGACGCATCTGGAAATAAAAAGCTTTCTGATATTGGATTATTCTTGAAGAAATCAATTGAAAAATATTTTAGTGAAAAGAAAATTGAAATTAACTTAAAATATATTGATCCTGGATATCAGATTAGAGCTTCTGTAACTATAGCATCGGATTCAATTTATTGTGAAAGATTGGGCAATAATGCTGTTCATGCTGCAATGGCAGGAAAAACAAAATTAGTAATAGGTTTGGTTCATGATAAATTTGTTCATTTGCCAATAAAAACTGTTACAGCTCACAGAAATGCAGTTGATCCAGAAGGTTCTTTGTGGAGAGATGCTTTAGACGCAACAGGACAGCCTGTTCTGATGGTTGCAGATGAAGTTGCTGCTCAACAAAAAATGGCAAATGCTGTTAATGAAGCAAAAAAGAAACCTAGTGAACAAAATAAAAAATAGAAATAATAACTAAACTATATAAAGCCATCATGTTTTTTCATGGTGGCTTATCTTATTAACAAATATGTAAATTAAATCGTTTAACTAATAAAACATAAGGTGTTTCTTTGATTGACCATAGCGGATTATTCTATATATTCTTCAGTAGGATTTAATGAAAGAGGATTTATGAAGAGTATTTTTGAAGAATTTGGTTATAGTAAATTTGATGTGGAAAATAAAGTGATTGAATGTTGGAATAATATATTTGATCAGAATAATAAAAATCATTTCTATCATGAAGTTGATAATCAAATGGGTTTTATGGAAGATACTGGTAATAATGACGCCAGAACTGAAGGTATGTCTTATGGCATGATGATGGCTGTTCAAATGAATAGAAAGGATATTTTTGGCAGAATTTGGAAGTGGGCTAGAACATATATGTATTTGAAAGATGGGTTCAATGCTGGTTTCTTTTCTTGGTCAAATAAAACTGACGGTTCACGAAATTCTGACGGTCCGGCTCCAGATGGCGAAGAATATTTTGCATTGGGGTTGTTTTTTGCGGCTGAAAAATGGGGCGAGGGAGAAGGAATTTTTGAATATTCAGAAGAAGCTAGAAAAATATTAAAAACTGCGATACACGGTCCTTCCTTGATGTGGAATACAGAAAATTATTTAATTAGATTTGTATGCAATTGTCCTTTTTCAGATCCATCATATCATCTTCCTCATTTTTATGAAGTTTTTGCAAAAAGATGTTATCCAGAAGATAGAGAATTTTGGGTAAAAGCTGCAAAAGAAAGCAGAAAATATTTGAAAAAAGCTTGTAATGCAGAAACAGGTTTGGCGGCAGAGTATGCAGAATTTGATGGTTCTCCACTTTCTGTTGAACATCATGGAACTTTTTTTAGTGATTCATATAGAGTCGCGGCTAATATTGGTCTTGATGCTTTATGGTTTGGAAAAAACGCAGATCTTTCGGATATAGCAGAAAAAATTATTAAATTCTTTGATGGTAAAACTGAAAATGACATGAAAGATTATCTTGTAACAGGAAAGGAATTAAAGAAAAAAGCTAGACATCCAATTGGTTTGATTGCTACCGTAGCAGAAGCGGCACTTGCTGTTGATGATATAGGAAATCCGTCTGTAAAACGTGCTGTTGAACGATTGTGGAATACCCCGATGCGTGAGGGCAAAAGAAGGTATTATGACAATTGTTTATATTTCTTCGCAATTCTAGCATTAAGTGGACATTATCAAAATTTTATCTAACAAAAAATAGTGAGAAAAACTTCTTATGGTAAATTTCCATTTTTCTGATATAACATAATTATGAGTATTAAAATAAATAAAATTGGAAACGAAGAATGTTCTGTTGCTTTTTATAAAGAATCGAATTGCTTTAGTGGTGTTAATAAAATTGCTAATAAAGTAAGAAAAGATATAGAAAGAGTAATAGAAGTTCTTCCTTCAGAAACAGATATAATCAATTGTAATAAAGATTTAATCATTTATGGTACGGTTGGCAAAAGTTCTATTCTTGATGATTTGAACAAAAGAAAATTAATTGACTTAAGCGTTATTGAAAACAAAAATGAAGTTTATTTGTTCAAAGTAATTGAAAATCCTTTTGAAAATGTAAAATCGGCGTTAGTTATTGCAGGAAGTGATAAACGTGGTAGTATTTACGGATTATTCCATTTGTCTACGATTATAGGAGTTTCTCCTCTTGTAGAATGGGCTAACGTTATTCCATTAAAAAAGACTGAAATAAAAATTTCTGAAACCGATAATTGTGTTTCAAAAGAGCCATCAGTAAAATATAGAGGTTTTTTTATTAATGATGAATGGCCCGCTTGTGGAAATTGGTCTTCGAAGCATTTTGGTGGTTTTAATGCTAAAATGTATGAAAAAGTTTTTGATCTTCTTTTAAGAATGAAAGGAAATTATCTGTGGCCGGCGATGTGGTCAGCTCGTTTTAGTGATGATGGACCTGGTGAAGAAAATGCAAAATTGGCAGATGAACTTGGCGTAATTATGGGTGCATCTCATCATGAGCCTTGTTGCAGAGCTGGAGAAGAATATAAATATCTTCGCGGAAAAGATTCAATTTATGGTGATGCTTGGAATTTTAGGAGCAACAGAGAAGGAATTACTAGATTTTGGGAAGATGGATTAAAGCGAAGTGGAAAATACGAAAATGTAATTACTGTCGGAATGCGTGGTGAAGCCGATACTGCAATTTTAGCAAATGCAACGTTAAAGGATAATATCAATCTTCTGTCAGATGTGCTGAAAACACAGAATGAATTGATTAAAAAACATGTAAACGAAGATTTAACAAAAGTACCAAGAATGCTTGCTTTGTATAAAGAAGTTGAACCATATTTTTATGGCGATGAGAATACAAAAGGTTTAATCAATAGTGAAGTTCTTGATGGCGTTACGCTTATGCTTTGTGATGACAATCATGGAAATTTGCGTACAGTTCCAACGGAAGAAATGAGAAATCATAAAGGTGGTTACGGAATGTATTATCACTTTGATTATCATGGTTCTCCTTTTAGTTATGAATGGATAAATACGTCTTTTTTGCCAAAAGTAAAAGAACAGATGTGTGCAGCGTATGATTTTGGAATTAAAGATTTATGGATAGTGAATGTTGGCGACATAGCAACAAACGAATTTCCTCTTTCTTACTTTTTAAATCTTGCATATGATTATGAAAAATTTAGTCAAAAGAATTACTCCACATTGGAATATACAAATCAATGGGTTGCAGAATTATTTCCGTCAATAAATGAATCGATGCAAAAAGATATAAGTCTTCTTTTGAATTCATATACAAAACTTACAAATATACGAAGAACAGAATGTATGAATTCTAAAGTCTTTCATCCTGTAAATTATAATGAATCTGATAAAACATTAACTAAAATAAACGAGATTCTTACAAAAGTTGAAACAATCAAAGCAAATATTAATGATGAAAACTTTTCGGCGTTCTTCAGTCAAATTTATTATCCTGTAAAAGGAACAATGAATGTGATGAAAATGCAACTTTTAAGTGGAAAAAATCAATGGTATGCATCTAAAGGAATTATGAAAGCTAATTCTCTTTGTTCAGAAATAAACAAATGTTTGGAAGAAGATAAAAACCTTGTTACAGAGTATGATGCGGTTGATGATGGTCGCTGGTACGCAATGGGATGGTCGGAGCATATTGGATTTACTCAATGGAATGAAGAAGAAAATCAGTTTCCGGTTTGTTCATATGTGAATGGAGCTGATAAAAAGAGAATAAGTGTTTGGATTGCAGGAGTTGATGCAGTTACTTCGGGATTAAGCTGGTCTAAAAAAACGCTTATTCTCAATGATTTTAGGAATCCTGACGTAAAAGAAGCTGTTGTTTATGTTGCAGGTTCTTCTGAAAAAAAAGTAGAAGATTATTCTGTTAAGGCAACTAAATCTTGGCTTAAAATAAAAAAAGTTTGTGATTCTTTTGACAAAAATGAATGTTTTATCGATAAACTAATAATTTCAATTGATGAAGAAAAATTGATATTAGATGATGAAAGAACTTGCGATTTATTTATCAAAATAGAAGATAAGGATGCCCCTTCTTCTGAAGTTCGAATCAAAGTGAATGCTGAACCTTATTCAGATAATGGAAAACAATATTCAAAGAATACGTTTATTCAACTTGATAAATATGTTTGTATGGAAGCTGCCCATTTTACGAAAAAAAGTGGCGGAATGAGTTTAAATAAGATTCAAAGTGATTTTGAAGAATTGCCTGAATATGGAAAAACTCTTTCTGCAATGAAAGTATTTCCTGTGACAGAATATTTTTCACCTAAACTTACAGAGTCACCTTTTTTGCAGTATGAATTTGTTTTAGATAAAGACGGCGTATACAATATAGATTTCTATTTAAACCCATCAAATCCTGCAACAAAAGATAATTATTTTGCTTTTGGAATGGATTTAAATAATGAAAAGATTGTTTCGAATATTGTTGGAAAAAATTTTGTAGTAGGGGATAATCAAGAACCTTGGTCATCAGATGTAATAAATAATATTAGAATTAAAACTGTTAAAATAAAAGCACAAAAGGGGCTGAATGTATTGAAAGTATATGCAATAACTCCCTGTTTTGTGCTTGAAAAGATAATAATTCATGATGAGTGTGAAAAATTACCATATGGATATTTAGGTCCTGATGAAACGTTCAGAATCAAATAGACTTAGATTAGTGGCAATGTAATTTCAAAACAGGCACCTTTCTTTCCATCTGTTCTTTCATTTTCTGTAATTGTTCCACCGTGAAGTTTTACAATGTGATAGACGATAGAAAGACCAAGACCTGTTCCACCGGTTTCTCGGCTTCTGCCTTTGTCTACACGGAAGAATCTTTCGAAAATTCTGCTTTTATATTCGGATGGAATTCCGTTTCCGTCGTCTTCAATTATTATTGATGCGTTTTTTTCTGATTTTGAAATAAGACAATTCACAGTTGAATTTTCAGGACAATATTTTATTGCGTTATCGATAATGTTTCCTATTGCTTGACAATAAAGTCCTTCGTTTGCATTAATAAAAAGATTTTGTTCAGTGGATGACAACGAGATTTTTATTTTTTTTGAATCAGCGATTTGTCTAAAATTTTCGATTGTTTTTTTAGTAAGATTTACAATATCAACTTGTAAAAGTTCTGGTTGTTTGTTTTCACCTTCAAGGCGAGATAAATTTAGCAAATCTTCAATAATGTTTGAAAGTCTGACTGTTTGTGAATTAATAATTTCGAGAAAATGTTTTGTCGTTTCTTTATCATCTATTGCACCTTCTAGCAAAGTTTCAACAAATCCTTTTATTGAAGTAACTGGAGTTTTTAGTTCATGTGAAACATTTGCTACAAAATCTGTTCTGACAATTTCTAGTCTTTTTACATTCTCAAGATTTTCCTGAATAGTTTCGGCCATTTGTCCAAATGATTCTCCTAATTGATAAAATTCTTTTGGAGAAGTAATGAGAGGGCGGAATGCAAAATTACCTTTTTTGTATTGAACAGTTGCTTCTTGAAGAATATTAATTTTTTTTACGATATATAAAGAAATCAAGAAATTTAACGCCAAAACAATAAGTAGTACAATTAATCCCCACAAAATAATCTTCCATGTCTGCTTTAGTGAAAAGAAAACTGTTGATTCAAGTTGAACTGACAATCTTAGTGCCATTTTTTCATTATTCAGATTAACTGGAATCGCATAATACATCACATCATTTTGTGAAACTGTACTTTTTCTTATTGATTTTCCGCCTTGTCCATTTAGTGCATGTACAATTTCAATTCTGTCAGAATGATTTTGCAAACTTGAAAGATTCTTTGCTTCTGAATCTGCAATTACAGTTCCATCATGGTTTATTAGTGTTATTCTTAATTCTTCGCTATTTGTTGCAATATTTTTGAAAAATGAATCTAAATTATCATTTGAATAATTCTCATTTTGTAAAACCTGATTTAGAACATTTGCAAAAGTTCGTAAATTTTGTTCTGTTTGAATCTCATTAGTATTTCTTACATTTAATATATTTTGTGAGATTATCATAAAAAACCCTGAACATAGGCATATTCCATTTAGTAGAAATAAAAATATCCAGATAGGTAATTTTCTATTATTCATATATGTTCCTTCTTTTGTAAATTATTAGTTATTCTGAAAGTCGATAACCTATGCCTCTAATCGTTTCAATTAATGTATCAAAAGAAGATTCACCTATTTTGTGGCGAATATTTACTATTTGTACATCAATTGAACGTTCAGTTACAGGATAAGAACTTCCTTTTACTTCATTAATAATTTGTTGACGGGAAAAAACTTGTCCTGGATGTGATGCCAAAAGTGATAAAATGTCATATTCGGTCATACTTAATTCAACAACATTTCCATTGACAGACACTTGATGCTTTTTATTGTTGATTTTTAAGTTTTTAACAGAGATTTCACCATTTGTGCTTCCGTCATTGGTTTCACGCATATTTATTCGTCGTAAAACAGATTTAATTCTTGCAAGAAGAATTTTTGGTGAAAAAGGTTTTGTTATATAATCGTCAGCTCCGATTTCAAGTCCTAAAACTATATCAGAATCTTCTGTTTTTGCTGTTACCATGATAATTGGAATAGAGTATGTGTTATTATCATTTTTTAGAATTCTACATACATCAAGTCCACTCATATCTGGCATTAACAAATCAAGGACAATTATATCTGGATTTTCTTTTCGAGCTAGATTAATAGCATCAATTCCATTTTCAGCACATACAGATGTAAAACCATCTTTTTCTACGTTATATTTAATCAATTCTCTAATTGGTTCTTCATCATCAACAATTAATATCTTCATACTTTAATTTTATACCTGTTATCATTAATCTTCTACACATTCAGCAACATTAACAATGTGGTCGCCAATACGTTCAAGATATTTTGCAATCATCAATGTTGAGATAGCTTCTTGTGCATATTCTTCTTTTTGAATAATTCCTCTGCACATCATATCAACTAAATCTTTTCTAATTTTGCTGAAAAGATCGTCAACAATATCATCTTGCTTTATTACTTTAACGGCTAACGTTTTATCTTGATTTACGAAAGAACGGATGGCATCCATTACCATGTTAATAACGGCGTCTGACATTTGTGCTATGTGCATACTATGTTTACTTTGCGAAATACAAATATGTCGTGCAATTTCGGCTATATCGGAGGCTTGATCTCCAATTCTCTCTAAGTCGGTAATCATTTTAAGAGCATTGCTTATAGTTTTTAAATCGTGGGCGACAGGTTGTTGTTTTAGCAATATTTTCATGCATAAATTTTCAATTTCTCTTTTCTTTTCATCAATTTCATCTTCAAGTGCAATTGACTTGTTTGCAATTTCAACATGCGAAGTTAAAAGTGCTTGTGTAGCGAATGTAATACAATCGATGCACATTGTTCCCATTGTAGTTAAATTCTCGTTCAAAGTTTTTAACTGATTTTCAAATAATTCTCTCATCAACCAAACCTTCCTGTTATATAATCTTCAGTTTGCTTTATTTTCGGGTTGGAAAAAATTTGTTCAGTTTCACCTTCTTCGATTATTTTGCCTAAAAGAAAGAAAACTGTTTTTCCACTAATTCTGGCTGCCTGTTGCATATTATGTGTTACCATCACTATTGTGTAGTTTTTGCATAAATCCATAACTAAATCTTCAATTTTTGATGTTGAGATTGGATCTAGAGCACTAGTTGGTTCATCCATTAAAAGAACTTCTGGGTTGATTGCTAAAGCTCGTGCAATGCATAGCCTTTGTTGTTGTCCGCCAGATAATCCAAGTGCATTTTTATGGATTCTGTCTTTTACTTCATTCCAAATGGCAGCTTTTGTTAGTGCTGATTCAACAATTTCGTCTAAATCAGCTCTTTTTGTTATTCCGTGAGTTCTAGGACCATATGCAATGTTATCATAAATGCTCATTGGAAAAGGATTTGGCTTTTGAAAAACCATTCCAACTCTTTTTCTTAGAATGTTTATATCTAAGTCTTTATAAATGTTTACTCCATCAAGCGTGATTAATCCTTTTATTTTGCAGTTGTCAACTAAATCATTCATTCTGTTTAGTGATTTCAACAAAGTAGATTTTCCACAACCACTAGGTCCGATAAAAGCTGTTATTTCGTTTTCTGGCAAATCCAAGTTTATATTGTGAAGAGCTTGAAAGTTTCCATAAAATAAATCTAAATCTTTTATACTTATTTTGTTTGTTGAATTGCTAGTTATATTTTCCATATTTCCTTCCTATATTTTTTTGAAAATTAACTTTCTAAGTAATTCAGATACTCCATTTAATAAAAAAACTACAATTAATAAAATTAATGCTGTAGCGTATGCCTGTTTTGTTGCAAGTCCTTCACACCAAAGTTGATACAAATGAACAGAAAGTGTTCGACCGCTACCCATCAATGATTTTGGAATGTGTGCTACTGTACCAGCTGTATAAATTAAAGCTGCTGTTTCTCCAATTATTCTTCCAATGCTTAGTACAATTCCGTTGATTATTCCGTAGCTTGCTGATGGTAGAACAATTTTGAATACTGTTCTAAGTTTTCCGCTTCCAAGTGCATAGCTTGCTTCTCTAAAAGATTTCGGAACATCCATAAGTGATTCTTCTGACGTTCGTATAATTACAGGCAGAATCATAATTGAAATAGTGCAACAACCAGCCAATAAACTGAATTGCCATTTGAGTGTTGTTACGAATAGCAGAAAACCGAAAAGTCCGTACACTATTGATGGAATGCCAGAAAGTGTTTCTGCAGTAATTCTGATAATTTTTACAAATTTATTTCCAGCTTTTGCATATTCGTTCAAATAAATTGCAGAACCAACTCCAATTGGAATTGTGAATAACAAAGTTACAAAAGTTACTATTAAAGTGTTTATCATTGCCGGAAAGAGTGAAACATTGTCACTGTTATATTCTTTTTCAAAAAGACTCAACTTGATATTGGGCAGACCCAATACAATTATATATATTAAAAGTGCCAGAATTGTTAATCCAACTAATGATGTAACAGAATAGACGATTCCTTTGATTAGTTTTGATTGTGTTGTTTGTTTCATAAAGCCTCGATTAGTTTTTTCTGTTCTTTATAATCATAAATACCAAGTTGATTATCAGAATAAAGATGAAAAGTACGGCTGCAGTTGCGATTAAAGCATCTTTATGAAGACCAGAGGCATATCCCATTTCTAGAACAACATTTGCAGTCATTGTTCTAATTCCTTTTGTTAATCCTCGTGGAAGAACAGCTTGATTTCCAGCGACCATAATGACAGCCATTGTTTCACCAATCGCACGTCCTAATCCCAAGATAATTCCTGCCATAATTCCACTTTTTGCAGCTGGTAGTTCAACGAAAAGAATGCTTCTTTCTCTACAAGCACCTAAAGCTAAGGATCCTTCATAATAATCAGGCGGAACAGCCTTAATTGATGTTTCGCTTACGCTTGCAATTGTTGGAAGAATCATTATTGCAAGTACAATTGATGCAGAAAGAATACTCGCTCCGCTTCCGCCTGATATCGATCTTACTAATGGGATTATTGCTGTTAATCCAATGAATCCATATACAACTGACGGAATTCCAGCTAATAGTTCAACGCTTTTTTTTAATGGTTGATACAATTTTTTTGGACAAAATCTTGCCAAAAATATGGCTGTTGTAAGACCAAGTGGAACACCAAGTAAAAGTGCGAACAGCGTTACAATAAAACTTCCTATAATCATAGGAAAGATTCCATAAATATCCTGTTCTGGAGCCCATATTTTTCCAAATAAGAAATTCTTGAATCCAATTTTAGCTATTGCTGGAATTCCGTTTGCAAAAATAAAGACACAAATTAAGATAACGGCCAAGACTGAAACACAAGCAGTGATAAAAAATAGAATGTGCATGAAAGATTCTTTTGATATTTTTTTTACTTTAGTTTCGCTTTTTTTATTCATAAATACTCTTTTTTGTGTCTTTATTTGATAATTTGTAAAACTTATTTTACTTGATTCCAATTTGTAATTGTTCCTGTATAAATCGAACATACTTCTTCTTTTGTAATATTACTTAATTGATTATTTTTATTTACTATAACAGCAACTCCATCAATCGCGATTTTGATAGGTTTAATACCTTTTTCAATTTCTGAATCTTTTAAGTCTCTGCTAGACATTCCTATGTCACAAACACCTTGAGTAGCACTTGTTATACCAGTTCCTGAGTCACTTTGTGAAACTTCAACAGTCATTCCAGAATTAACTTTCTGATACGCTTCTGCAAGTTTTTCCATAACAGGGAATACTGAAGATGAACCTGCAACTGTAATTTTTCCACTCAATTCTTTTGATACATATGATGAATTGTTTGTAACTGAGATGTAGCCTTTATTTTCAACTACAGCTTGACCATCTTTAGAAAGAATAAAATTGATGAAATCTTGAACTTTTTCGTCTTTATTATCGTTTTTCACTACGATGTTGAATGGACGTGAGATTTTGTAAGAATTATCTTTTATTGATTGTACTGAAGCTGTTGCGTTATCAATTTTCAAAGCCTTAACAGAATTGTTTAGCGAACCCAAGGAAATATAACCAATTGCATTTACATTTCCTGCAACTGATTGAATTACAACTTCTGTTGAATTAGAAATATCAGCTGAATTGATTGTATAGTCAATTTTTTTGCCTTCAGCATTCTTTTTTTCAATTTCAAAAAGTTCAACAAATGCACCTCGTGTGCCTGAACCTGATTCTCTGGAAATTACAGTAATTTCAGTAGAATTTTTTGTGCCACAACTCAATAGCATTGTAGAACATAATGCTAATCCCGCGAATCCTTTAATAATAGTTTTAAGATTCTTTTTCATAAATACTCCTATAAAAAGTCAACGAGTAAATTTCAATTTACGAGAAGACTTTTTAAAGCGTTTTGAATAAAACGCAGATAATAATAAAGTTTGCGACGCAAACTTTTGAACGAACTTATTGACAGCAATTGGCAATAAGTTCGTTATAGCTCCTATAAAAAGTCAACGAGTAAAGCTTCAGCTTTGTTTTGCTTTTTATAAGTAAAAAATAGAATTTATTTATGTAGTATTTGTGAAAGAATTGTTAGGATTGTGTTAAAAAGAAGATTATATAAAAAAGTAATTGACGTAAAAAAAACCGAATTTGACTTGCAAATTCGGTTTTTTAAAAATAAGTGTAAATATAGAATAAAGAGAGAAAAGATTATTCTTGACTCAAAATCATTCTGTCGTTAGCAAAAGTTCCATGGCTAACTTCATCAAATTTCTTTAATAAATCAGAAACTTCTAGGTTTCTTTTCTCTTCGCCAGAAACATCATAGATTATTCTGCCCTCATTCATCATGATTAAGCGGTTTCCCATTGAAATAGCTTGTTTCATATTGTGAGTTACCATAAAAGTTGTAAGATGATTTTTTTCTACAATTTGATTAGTTAATTCCAACACTTTTTGTGCTGTTTTTGGATCAAGGGCTGCAGTGTGTTCATCCAACAAAAGAAGTTTTGGCTTTTTAAGAGAAGCCATCAGTAATGTTATGGCTTGTCGTTGACCACCAGAAAGGAGACCAACTTTTGTTTTCATTCTATCTTCCAATCCTAAATCAAGCATAGCGAGTTGTTCTTTATAAAATGAACGTTCAGAAGATTTTATACCCCAATTTAGAGTTCTTTTGTTGCCTCTTCTGTATGCCATTGCAAGATTCTCTTCAATTTCCATGTTTGACGCAGTTCCCATCATTGGATCTTGAAAAACTCTTCCTAAATATTTTGCTCTTTTATATTCTTTTTGAAGAGTAATGTTTTCGCCATCAAGAATAATTTTTCCGCAGTCGCTTTCATGAACTCCTGCAATTAAATTTAGAAGAGTAGACTTACCAGCCCCATTTCCACCAATAATTGTAACAAAATCCCCTGGAGCTAAATGTAAATTAATATTTTTTAGTGCTTTTTTTTCTGTAATTGTGCCAATATTGAATGTTTTATATATATTTTCTAGTGTTAACATTTAATTTTGTTCCTCTACATATTCTGGATTTCTAAATCATCAGTTGGTACAATTCGTTTTTTAGTTAAATTTTTCTTGATAACAGGAATAGCTAATGCAATCGCAACTAAAATAGCAGTTAGTAGCTTTAAGTCAGATGATTTCATTCCAAGTTGAAGAACAATAGCGATTATCATACGATAGACAATTGAGCCTACAACAACTCCAATTAAAATAAAACTGAATGAGTGTGCTTTTGCAAACAAAACTTCACCGATAATGATAGAAGCAAGTCCTATTACGATTGAACCTGTTCCCATTCCAACATCAGCATAACCTTGACTTTGTGAAACAAGAGCACCGGATAGAGCTACAAGTGCATTTGAAATAGCAAGACCAATAATCTTCGTGAAATCAGTATTTACGCCTTGAGCACGAACCATTTTTTCATTGTTACCAGTTGCTCTAATAACACTTCCTATTTCTGTTCCAAAAAAGTAATACAAAAGAGCGATAATAATTGCACAAAAAATAATTCCAATAATGAGAGACACAAGAGTTTTGTCTAAACCAAAATGAGTTTCCCAAAATGTAATTATTGTAGAAATACCCAATAAAGAATTATTCGGCTTTCCTTTCATAATTCTAATATTAATTGAATACAGTGCAATCATTGGAAGAATTCCTGCAAGAATTTTTGCAATTTTTAATTTTGTATGAAGTATTCCTGTAACAACACCTGCCAGTCCTCCGGCTAAAAAAGCAATAAGAACTGAAAGAATAGGATTTATATTTTGGATTAAAAGCATTGAACTAACGCATCCACCTAAAGCAAATGTTCCTTCAACAGTTAAATCGGCAAAATCAAGAATTCTAAAAGTCAAATAAACTCCAAGAGCCATTATTCCCCATAAAATTCCTTGAGCAACAGCTCCTTCTAGTGCAAATACAATTCCCATAATTATAAATTCGATGGAAGTTTAATTCCGATAGCTTTTACTGTGTCTTGATTTACTGTCAAAGAACAGTTTTCAAGATATTCAATAGGCATATCTGCAGGTTTTTTTCCGTTTTTCAAAATATCAACAGCCTGTTTCGCAGTTTGTTTGCCAAGTTCGTAATAATTGATTCCGTAAGTTGCAAGTCCACCAGCGTTTACCATTCCTTCTTCACCACAAATAATTGGTAATTTTGCAGAATTTGCAACAATTGCTACAGTGGCAATGCCGGCTGCAATCATGTTGTCTGTTGGACAGTACAAAGCTTGAACTCTTCCAACCAAGCTTTGTGCAACTTGTTGAATTTCATTTGAATTTGAAACTGAACCTTCAATGTAGTTAATACCTAATTTGTCACATTCTTTCTTTGCTAATTCTATTTGGAAAACAGAATTTTGTTCACTTGAGCAATACAAGAATCCAACAGTTTGTACATCTGGTACAATTTTTTGTAATAATTTCATTTGTGAAGCAACTGGAGTTAAATCTGAAGTTCCAGAAACATTTGTTCCAGGTTTGCTATTTGATTTTACAAGTTTTGCAGTTTCTGGATCTGTTACAGCAGTAACTAAAATAGGAATTGTGGTAGTTAAATTTGCAACAGCCTGTGCTGCTGGAGTTGCAATTGCAAGAATCAAGTCATCTCTGTCGTTTACTAATTTTTGTGCAATTGTTTGACAGTTTGCCTGTTCACCTTGTGCATTCTGATAATCGATAGTGATGTTTTCGCCATCGATGTAACCAGCTTCTTTTAATCCGTCAACAAAACCTTGATAAGAAGCATCCAATGCTTGATGTTCAACAAGTTGAATTACGCCAATTTTAATTTTGTTAGATTTTGAACAGCTTGTTAAAGATAATAATCCGCAAATTAGCAGAAAACCGATTTTTACTAAATTTGAAAGTTTCATAGTGTTACCTTCTTTTGTACATTTTAAATAAAATGTGTTTTATATATAAGTCTGCAATGCAAACAAAAAACTTTATGTAGCGATAAAAAATCAACTTCATAAAAGTAATTTCATTAGTAAATGTTAGTCGAAAAATAATGTTGCAAGAATACAATAAAAAAAACTTTATGTAAACTTTATTGAAAAAATTATTGTAAAATCATTCTATCGTTTGTAAAGTCTTGTTTTTTTATCATTTTGAATTTTTCAACTATATCTTTCATTGATAGTTCTTTCTTTTCTTTTTCAGAAAGATCCATTAAGATTTCGCCATTATCCATCATTAACAGCCTGTTTCCGTAATCGATTGCTTGTTGGATATTATGGGTAATCATCATGACTGTTAAATTATAGTCTTTTGCGAATTTCTTCGTCAATTCCATTACGATTTTTGCGTTTTCCGGATCCAATGCAGCTGTGTGTTCATCCAATAAAAGCAAAGCGGGGTGAGACATAACGGACATTAAGAGAGTTAATGCCTGACGTTGCCCTCCAGAAAATTGTTCAACATTGTCATGCAAGCGGGTTTCTAGGTTCATATTTAACAGTTTAAGCTTTTCCTGAAATTCAGTTCTTTTTTTGTTGTTCAGACTGATTCTTAATCCTTTCCAGCCTTTTTTGCTACAAATAATCATATTGTCTTCAAGAGACATTTTTCCAGCTGTGCCAAGAAGTGGATTTTGAAATATTCTTCCAATAAAACTGGCTCTTACATATTCTTTATCATTTGTTATGTCCTTAATTTGTTTGTTTGATTCATAAAGAATTTTTCCAGATGTAGGGGAAACAGTTCCTGAAATCACGTTGTATAATGTTGATTTTCCAGCTCCATTAGATCCAATTATTGTAATGAAATCGCCTTCATTAATTTTAAGGTTGATATTTTTTAATGCTTTATTTTCATCCGGTGTATTTGGATTGAAAGTCATATTTATATTTTCTAAAGTTATCATGCATTCCTCCGGGTAAAATGTTTTTTCCAATCTCCTTTTCCTTGCAAACTAGAAATAAGAAGACAGATAATTATTAACAAACCTGTTATAAGTTTTAAATCATTGCTTGTTAATCCAATCTTGTAGCCATAGCTTCTTCCGATGAACATCAAAGCTCTATAAACTATTGAGCCAATAATTACTCGTAAAGTTTGAATTGAAATTTTGTTTGAACGTAGAATAAATTCACCAATCATAAGAGACGCCAATCCGCTAACGATTATTCCAGTTCCGCTACCAACATCAGCAAATCCATTATACATCGCTGCAAATGCTCCGGCTAAAGCGGCAAGTCCATTTCCAAAGCAAATGCCAATACCCCTTAATATCTGTGGATTTACGCCCTGACTGATAATCATTTGCTCATTTGATCCAAGAGCACCCATTGAAAGCCCCATGTCAGTATGAAAAAATAAATCTAGTATAAATTTGAGTGAGATTGTAAAAATGAGTAAAAAAATGAGAATTCCCCAATCAGAAGGAATTGACGGAAAATTGTTCTGCATAAAAAGTGTAATTTTTGAAAAAGGTGTATCAATCTTTAAAAATGAAACATTTGCTTTATTTGACATAATTCGCAAATTTATTGAATAAAGCATAGTCA
>JAAZCS010000124.1 GCA_012513125.1 Treponema sp.
ATTATTATTTTCTGCTTTATTTCCTGCATCATCTATGTCATTACCCATTTTATCTGCACTTTTAGATACATCATCCATTTCAGTTCCTGCATTCTCGAGTGCAGTTTCATTGCTTTTTAGTTCTTTTTCCATAGAATTTAATTCTGCAGTTGCATTATTTAATTTTATTTGCCATTCTTGTGTTCTTCTATCATTTTCTCCAAAGGATTCGGAAGAATTATTTAAGGCATTTTTTAACAATTCAATTTTCTGCTTTTGCGTTTCTATTTCTTTATTTAGAACTTGATTTTTTGATGTTAGAGATTGAACTGATGTATCATTCTTATTAAATTGTGATTCGACTACTTTCATTTCAGATCCTAATACTTTAAAACTTTCATTGATACTATAAAGAGCACTTTTGAACTCTTTTTCTCCCTCAACACCAATCTTTAAACCAAAATTATCTGCCATTATAACTCACCTCCTTAAATTCCATCTGGGATAATATCGTCAATAAAAACTTCTCGCCTTGGTTTTGCTATTCCATTAAATTGTCTATGGCATTCCCATAAATCAAGTAATAATCCAAATGGCATAAGCCACACTTCTTCATAAGACAAATTCAAATGAGCTAACCCATAATATAAAAGTCGAGTAAATAATTCATCATCACTTACTCGACTTCCACGTTTTTTAAATTTTCTTCGCTTTCAATATTTCTTTTTGTACCTTTATACAAACACTCGGTTATTGCTTGTTTATAGTCCGCTAAATCATAGGGTGTTGTTAATATTTCTACCATCTCTTCTGTTAATAGTTCTTTTTGATTATCTTTGTTTTTTAAATTATGAATTAAAATTGATTGATTTGCTAAAAGACATATGAGCCATACTATTTCTCCAATAGCCATTTCAAAGTTTTCAGCTTTCATCAATTTTTCTCCTAAATTTTCTAATCCACCATATCGTCCAGCAATTTCTTTTGTTGCTTTTGTTGTTAGAATTAATTCGTATTCTATATCCCCAATTTTAATCTTACTTACTCTTTCTGTTTCCATTGTTTACCCCCCAATATTATTTACTTCCAGCTTGAGCACTAGCTGTAGCTGTAGTTGTAGTTGTATCATATGATGGTTCATATACAGAGTTATACCAATCATTTATTATTGTTGCACTTACACCTGTATCTCCTTCAGTAACCTCTGCTTTCCAAGGATGCTTTCCGCTTGTATCTACTTTATTTCTACAAAGTACAGTACCTTCAATAGATGGTGTTGAGAATGTAATTGAATCACCTTTTGTTGCAAGACTTGCTGCAGGTATTCCAAATTTAACTCTATATAACCAATAATATTTATATTTACCATTTGATTTCTTTGCTCTAAATCCGATTGCAACTGGACTGCCCGCATCTTGACCACCTGATATTAAAACTTTATTCTTATCTATTTGAGCTCCAGTTAAGTCAGCAGCTATATCAACACCTATGTCATCAACTCCAAGTGTTAAAGTTCCACTTTTAAATTCTTTTACAATTTCTGCTGCCACATCATCTGCATAAAGTGTTGCCTCTGCGAGTTCTACAGATAATTCAGCTGATACAGCTTTTGCAAGTGTAACTGGTGTTGCATACGTTTCATTACCAGATACATCCTCTGTTATTTTTGAATAATATAATTTATCTAAACCTATTGTAGCCATTTTATATTTCCTCCATTTCATAATATTTTGCTACGTCTATGTTGTAGTGATGATATCCTGTATCATTTTCAAACTCAACATATCGTTTATCTGTTATAGTAAAATTATTTTGTAATAATCCTTTTACTATCTTCTTTTTTAATTGCATATAGTTTCCTTTTGTGAAAATAGACAACATTACTTCTGATGTTTCATATTCTGGTTTATCATCACAAAATAATGAGAAGTTATCTGATATTGGAACTAGAACAACATATTCATCTGTCACTTTATCATTTAATTTTCCTGTTTCTGTCTGTATCGACATATTACTTAAAAGTGTATTTAGTTCAGCTAATATTGTCATATACTGTCTACCTCCTTATCAAATGTTGCTTTCATAACCTCCAAACATTTTGCTTTTGATGAATTTTTAGCAGGTTTCATAAATGGTTTTGCAACTTGTCCTGACTTTCCATATTCAATAATATTGGCAAGTTTAGCATTGCTACTTCCATCTTTTCTTGATTCTGCAAAACCAATTTTTATATTGTAATTACCATTTTTGTCTAATCGTACATCTGATAAACCAATTGCACTTTCAAGTTCTCCTGTTGATCTTGTTTTGTATTTTGTACCTTGACCTACTACTGAACTTAAATTGCTTTTTGCTTTTGAAAGAACTACTTCTCCTCCTGCTTTTAGCATCTTTTCACATATTTCATCAGTTCTATTTCCTAGCCTTGATAATTTTTCTAAAAAATCATCGGGTAATTTCATATATGCTTTAGCCATTTTGAATCACCTTCTTTGCTAAAATTTCAATATACATACTTCTACCTTTTACATCTTCAATAGAAGTAATTTCAAAGTTTTCATCATCACAAAAAATAACCATATCTGTTGTTAGTTTTGTACCTGGAATAGTACGAATAACAAAGAGGTCAGTTGCTTCAGTAAAAGTAGTCCTATTTGCCCACTTTTCACTTCCGTGTCTACCCTCTCGATATCCTCTAACATTTGCTATTGTAATTTCTTGTTTTATTGAAAATCCGTCATCATCTTTTATGTTTTGAATACTTTTAATTTCAATAAATTTGTTCATTTTACCAAAGCTCATATTTTACACCTTCCAATCTCTATCTAATCTCAATAGTAGATTTACAGTGTTC
>JAAZCS010000125.1 GCA_012513125.1 Treponema sp.
CAATATATTTTATTGTTATTAGAAAAAATTCTACTTGTTTTTAATCATTGATTATTGATTTTTTGTGTTATTTATAGATAATATTTACGGAAGGTTTTTGTAATGAATCAAAATGGTCAAGATGAAAAAAAGTTAGAACATATTATAGAATTAGAAAAACAACTAGGTGAAATTCAAGATGCTGATGTCCTATTGGAAAGAATTCTTACAGAAACAAGAAAAATTGTAAATGCTGATGCTGGTTCAATTTATGTCACAGAAGGAAATAAATTAAAAATCAAATATGCCCAAAATGATACTCATTTAAAAGAATTAGCACCAGGCTTTAAATTACCATATACTGTTTTTTCATTTCAGATAGACGAAAAATCAATATGTGGTTATGTGGCAATGACTGGAAAACCGGTTAATATAAAAGATGCGTATCGTATTTCTGAATCTAAGCCATATAAATTTAATAAAAATAGCGATATTACAACAGATTATAGAACTAAATCTATTTATACATTTCCACTAAAAATGGCTAATGGTAAGCTTCTTGGAATTCTTCAAATTATTAATGCAAAGGATGAAAATGGACATGTTATCTCTTTTGATAATGAAGCAGAATTAATGATAGCACATTTTGCTTCTAGTGCCATTCAGGCGTTGCAACACGCATATGTAACAAGCAACATGGTTAAAAGAATGTTAAAAATGGCAGAATTTCGAGATCCAAAAGAAACATATTATCATGTACAAAGAGTTTCATCTTATTCATTAGAGATTTATGATAGGTGGGCTTTTAATCATAATATTCCAGAATTAGAAAGACATAAATATCGTGATTCGTTAAAAATTGCAGCAAAATTTCATGATGTTGGAAAAGTTGGAATATCAGATATTATTTTGAAAAAAGAATACCCTCGTTTAACTGAGGATGAACGTGATATTATGAAATGTCATACATGTATTGGTGCTCAGTTATTTGATCCTCCTGATTCTCTTCTTGATGAAATGTCAAAAGATGTAACGCTTCATCATCATGACAGATGGGACGGTGGATGTTCTGGTTATCCAGGAAATGTAAGACTTGATGAATTTTCAATTAATGAAGAAATAATTCCAAAAGGATTAACAGCTCTTTCTGGAACAGATATACCTTTAGCTGCAAGAATAGTTGCCGTTGCTGATGTATTTGATGCATTAAGTCATAAACGATGTTATAAACCTGCTTGGTCAATTGATGACTCTTTTACAGAAATACAGAATAATTCAGGATCGCAATTTGATCCAGAAGTCGTTTTGGCTTTTATGCAAATTAAAGATAGAATTTGTGCAATACAAATGGAATTTCAAGATTAAATAATATATTTATCCATCAGTTTTGTTATAGTTCTATCAAAACAATCGCAAAATTTTTGAAACTTTTTTTGATCATATCCTTCATTGTTGTGTTTTAAAAGACCTATGTTTGATAGTTGTAGATTAAAGTCTCTTTCTGATAGAAATTCTTTGATGTTATCTTTTGTTAATGCTGTTCCTCTGTCATTTATTACGCAAATATTTTTGTCAATTAATTTTGAGGCAAATACAATATCCTTTGTTATAACCAAATCGAAACCTTCTGCATTTGATAAAATATAATCATCTGCTGCGTCCTTTACAGAAGGGCAAACAATCATTTCAAAAGGGTAACCCCACGTAGCATCAATTTTTTTGTTTGCTACGAAAGTCACTTGTATATTAAATTTTTTAGCTTGTTTTGTAACTTGGTTTCTTACTTTTAATGGGCATGAGTCAGCGTCAATCCAAATGTGTATTTTATTCAATTAAAGCACCTTGTCGATTATTTCAATCATTTCAAGAGTTCGTTTTTCAACTTCTTTGTCATCTGTTGTTTCTGAAGTTAATGTCTGAGTTTTTTGATTTAAGTTTCTTTAGTTGTTTAATTTGTTTGTTTTTTCTTTATAAAGTTCATCACAAATCATTAATCCCGATAATATTGAAACCTGTAAAGAAGAGTTGATGGAATTTATTTTACTAACATCATTTGTGATTTTTTTATAATATCCTAAAAGTTTTTCAAGATATTCGCTATCTTCATTTGTTTGTATTGTAAATGAAGTGCCAAGAATTTCTATATGTAATTTTCCCATTAAAAAATATCAAATCCTAATTCGTCTTGATTATTATTATCAGGTTCTTCTTCCTGAGTTTCTATAGAATCTTCGTTTTGTTGAGTGTTATTATTTGGTGTAATTGTGGATAGAGAATCAAAATCATTTTTGTTATCTTCTTCTGTTGTTTCATTTTCTTTTGAAGAATTTTCACTTTCTGATATTACAAGTTCTTCTATTGATGAATCATTGGATAAATCATCAATCTGATTTTGTTCGTTTTGAATTATTTGTTCTGAATTATTCAAGCTATCTTCATTTGTGTTGATATCTTGATTATTTTCTTCTTTGTTTGAATCAGTTGATTCGGAAATAAAGTTATTTTCTAGCTGATCCAGATTATTTAATGCACTCAATATACCACTCTCAATCAAATCTCTTTCTTGTTGAAGGGTAGACAGCAACTCCGTTTTGCTTGAAAGTGCGTTTGTGAGCTCTAAACATCTAGTGCGTAGAGCATCGCTTTCTGCTTCCAGCTGTTTTATTTTTAAAACAGCACTTTCTACCTTTTGTTCAAGTAATTTGACCTGATCGAGAGTAATCATATTGCTATGCCTTTAATGCTTTTTTAACAGCTTCAACAACTGTTTTAAAAGCTACTGGGTCTTCAATAGCCATATTAGAAAGAGCCTTGCGGTTCAATTTAATACCTGCTTTGTTGATTCCATCGATAAAACGTGAATATGTAAGTCCTTCGTCTCTAACAGCAGCGTTAATACGTGCAATCCAGAGAGTGCGGAATTCATGTTTTTTGTCATGACGGTCAACATAAGCATGATTTAAAGCTTTAACTACAGCATCTTTTGCTGGTTTATAATTTGATTTTCTATCGCCTCTAAAACCTTTAGCAAGTTTTAATATTTTTGCACGGCGGTTCTTTCTTTTAGATCCATCTATTGCTCTTGACATATATCACCTCATTAACCGTATGGAAGCATTTGCTTGCGAATTTTTCTTGCATCTGCTTCAGAAAGAATACCTGTAGCACGTAGCTGTCTCTTTCTTTTTGGAGAACGCTTTGTCAAAATATGGCGAAGGTTCATTTTCTTGTGTTTTACTTTACCAGAACCAGTTAGCGAATAACGCTTAGCTGCTGATTTCTTTGTTTTCATTTTAGGCATTATAATAACCTCTAATTATTTTATGGCTTTTGCTGATATTGTCATTGACATATTTCTTCCATCCATAGCGGCTGGTTTTTCAACAACATACGCCGAAGTAAGCCTTTTTAAAACTTCATTCAGAACTTCAAAACCAAGTTCGGTATGAGCAAGTTCACGTCCGCGGAAACGGATTGTTACTTTTACTTTATCGCCTTCGTCTATAAATTCTTGTATATGTTTAGCTTTCGTGTCAAGGTCTCCTGTACCAATTTTTGGCTGCATTCGAATTTCCTTGATTTTTAATACTTTCTGATTTTTCTTGGAATCACGGAGTTTTTTTTCCTGTTCAAATCTGTATTTACCGAAATCCAGTATTTTACAAACTGGTGGATTAGCATTTGGTGAAACTTCAACAAGGTCGAGATTCCTTTCCTTAGCCAAATTTAGAGCTTCTAAAGTTGAAACTATGCCAGATTGGTTTCCTTCATCATCAATAAGTCTGATTTCGCGTACACGAATCATTTCGTTAATTCTTAGTCCCTTATTGTTGCTATTATTACTGTATGCCAACTATCCTCCTAGTGTTATAAAACACTTTTTAAATATAGCGTATTTTTGTAGTATACAATAAATTGCCTTTGGTTGTCTATATTAGAAAAAAAGAAATAGAGAAATTTGATAATAAATAAAGAATAAATCGACATTATCTTAAAAAAAAGTATAATAAATATATGGCAGAATTCATATCTACATTTACAACTGGTTTTAGTGATCTTGTTAAAAAAGATTTCCCAAAGAAAATTAAGGGTGTTTCAATAATTAATATTTTTGATGGTTTGGTACATTATAAATTTGATGGTAATTCAAGAGATTTATCAAAAATAATTTATTTCAATAATACTTTTTTCGTAATAAAAACTTTTTCGCAACAAAATATTTCATTTCCTCAAATGGTTAATAATATTTCCAATCAAAAATCTTACTTTTTATTGAATAAGGGGAGTTTTAGAGTTAGGTTTGTAAAAGAAAATCAGTTTTCAAAGGTAGATAAAAATATTTCAAAAAAAGCAGAAGAAGTTGTCCTTCGTAATTCAAAATTAACTTTGGATAGATTATCTCCTTCAACAGAAGTGTGGTATTCAATTAGAAGAGAAAACTTTGCCTTTTGCGGACAGTTGATATTCAAACGTGAATTTACTGAAAAAAATTTACATAAAGGGGAGTTGAGACCTGAAATTGCATATTTTTTAAGTATTTATGCAGAAGAATTAAATCAGAAAGTAGTGATGGATTGTTTTGCGGGCTATGGTGCGATTCCTTTGCAAATAGTAAAGAATCATGATGTAAAAGAGCTGATTATTAATGATATTTCAAAAGAACTTGTTGATAATTTTAAAAAGCAACAAATATTCATAAATGATAAGATCAGAATCTATTGTGAAGATGCATTCAAGATAGAAGACGTTAAAGATAAATCAGTTGATGTGGTGATTACAGATCCGCCTTGGGGTTATTATGAGGATATTGGAGATATTACACTTTTCTATCAAAGAATGTTTCAATCTTTTAAAAGAGTATTAAAAAATGATGGAAGAATTATTTTGTTATCGGCAAGAACAGATAACTTAATTGATGCAACGTCAAAGGAATGTTTACGGATAAACGAGAGTATTCATACGCTTGTAAATGGAAAAAAAGCTTCTTTATACAATATAAGTTTATAACAAAAAAGCATATTTGAAAAATCAATTCAAATATGCTTTCTGTTTTATTCATAAATAAATGCTGGACAATCGCAATGATTTATCAATTTATTATAAACATCAAGTGGAATGCCTAGTTTTGATGAGATTTCAGAATTTTTCAAGTTAGAATATCCCGAAATAAATGATTGCAAGAATGAAGTTTTTGCCTTAAATGAAAAATAATTCACTTTTGTATCAAATTTTAACTCTTCATTTTGAATTAAATCATTTATTGTATTATCAAAATTATCGATATTGTCAATTAATCCAAGATTTAAAGCTTGTTTTGCTGTATAAACCCTTCCATCTGCAAGTGAAATTACTTTTGAAAGTGGAATATCTCTGCAGTTCGATACTATTGCTGTAAATTGTTCGTAGCATTCATCGGCAATACTTTGCATAATCTTTCTTTGTTCGGCACTAAAGGGTTCGTTAAAATTCCCCATGTTTTTGTTTTTTCCAGCATGAATCGTTTCTGATTTTATCCCAAGATTTTCGAGCAATTGTGTTACATCAAAAGATTGACCTGCAATTACACCGATAGAACCTGTAAGTGTGTTTCTATTTGCATAGATTTTGTTTGCTGCACAAGCAATGTAATAACCACCAGAAGCAGCCATTGATTGCATATATGCATATAACGGTTTGCCTGTTGTTTTATAATCTTGTAAAGCTAAATACACTTCATCGGCTTGGTAAACTGCACCACCAGGGGAATTTATCCTAAGAACAAGAGCTACATTTTTTGAATCGTTTTTCATACGATTAATTTCACCAAGAAGCCAAGTTTGATTGTATGTATTATTGCTGAATTCAATTGTTCCTGATATATCTAAAACGCCTATATAATCTTTTCCTAAGGAAAAACCTGAGCCTTCACTTGATGGATTATTTGAATTCACTGCAAAAAGTGAAACAAATCCTCCTGCTAAGACAAGAACAACAAGAATTATGCAGACAATTACACCTGATTTATAATTTTGTGATTTCACTAATTCAAATCCTCAATTTTAATTTTTCCAGTTTCAAGAGCATCTTTCATCATTGCATGATAAGCATTTGTAAAAGACATTTCTGTATATGGAGTAATCCATAGATTTAGAATGCCAAGAGTTAAAATAGATAAAAGAATCCATCCAAGGAAACTTAGTGACATTACGAAAAGTTCACCTTTGTATCCTTTTGTAATTGTCATACTGATTTTCATTGCTTTTGAAGCAGAAACATTTTCATATTCATTCATTATGTATACCATTTGTGAATATGCGATAGCTTTAATAATACCTGGAATAATGAAAAGTAAAGACCATAGACAAACCCATAATAGTTGCCATAGATTTAATAGAATAGCTTTTCCCCAACCGTTAAAACCTTCAAAGAAATCACCAAATGTTATAGGTTCTGGAGATCTTGACATTTTTAGATATACTCTGATTGAAGCATATGAGAATATTGCCCCAACTAAAAAGCTGATAATTGAAAATACAAATGAAAGTCCACTTTGTGACTCACTGCCGAAAACTTCATAGTTTCCATTAAAAAATTCTTTCCATAAATTAATGTTTAAGTACTCATTATTAATTGTAGCTTGTAGAATATTTTCTATAACAGCAATAAAAAGAGTGATTAAAACTGGAATTAACCATCTGTTTTTTAATTGTTCTTTTGCAAACGCCTTGTACTTTTTTCTTTCAAACATAAATATCTCCTAATTTTTATATCTTTCTATTCAGAGAATAATTCTATGTATAATTAATTCTATGAATAATGTTTTCATATTAAACTAATTTTATCGATTGTCAATAATTGTTTAACATATCGCTATAATATCTTTTTTCAATGTTTTCTAACGGAATATTACAAGAAATTAACAATTCTTCTTCAGTTGATTTTATAATGGAAACTGTTTTTTCGTCATCATTTTCGCATAGAACTTCTATTTCTAAAAAATCACCAAGTGGAGGTACTGTGCATAATTCTATATGAAAGACAAAATCGTTTTTGGTGTAGTTCCAATGTTCAACATGTTTTTCTTTGTTCAGTGCGACACAAGCATTTAAATCTTCGAAAATTGCATTTATGGCACATTCTGAATCAATAATACATTCATGTTCATCATTTACTTCAATACTAATATTCTTTTCGTCTTGAATAAGCTCTTTTCTTTTATATGTAAGAAATATTTGTTCATTCTCAATTGAATTTACTATTTTTTTTTCTTTTCGTATTCTTACAGAAATATATTTCTTGTCATTATTGCAAACTGGTATGTGATAATATGTGTCCTTTTTGTCAACAATACCAAGATAAGTAGCAATAGAATTTAGTTTTGAAATTACTTCTTTTCTATTATAAACATGTGCTTTTAATTCAATTTCTTTCATATTTTGATTATATAATTGTTTTAAATAAAAAAAAAGTTGAAAAACCTCACACGTTTTTCAACTTTTCAGTAAACAAAGACACTAATCACAGGCGTCTGGATGTCTGCCGCCCGTTGCAATGCTCATATTTATTATCGGATGAAACATCATACGCTTTAGCATTATTTATAAGTTTTTTTTGGATTTCATAATAATTATTTTTGAAAGTATCATATTGACTAATATTCCAAATTTTAAGATTATGTTATTCCATATGAGAGTTAATGCTATAAATCGTGTATATTTAGAAACCCTTTCTTTCAGTGATTTAGTAAGGCTTGCCGATGAATATGGTCTTGATGTACCAGATTCTTTGGATAGGCGTTTTCTTATTGAGGAACTAATTGAAACTTCAAAAGAAGAAAATTCTAATAGCGATAATATGATTGTTACTTCACAAGAAGATGATATTCCTGTGCCTGATGAAGAAAAATTACCTAAAAATTACAACGAAACACAAATTAATTGTGTATTAAGAAATCCTTCTTGGGGATTCGTTTTTTGGAATATTAGAGATACCGATATGTTGGAAATAAAATCCATTCCGGGGTCTTCGCTCATGTTACGGGTTATTGCTCAAAAAGATTTGTTTAGCCCAGAAACTGAAGAGTCTTTTGAGGTTAAGACAGTATCGTCTGTTCAAGAACAATATGTTTTATTGCCTCAAGATAAAAAATATATAAAAATTGAGTTGATTTGTGTTGCTCCCGGCTACAAAAAAATTCTTTCAATATCACCTGTTATTACAATTCCTCAAGGATCTTCGTATGTAAGTGATTTACAA
>JAAZCS010000126.1 GCA_012513125.1 Treponema sp.
ATAAAAATTATTATTATGTAAAGGATTATATCTAAGGAATAGTTGATCTTTTATTAATAAACTTTCTTTTTAAATATATATAAATTTAAGGAGACAATTATATGTCAAACAAAATTACAATCATTGGAGCTGGTCAAGTCGGTTCTACAATAGCGTATGCCCTAACATTGAAACAACTTGCTTCTGAAATCGTATTAATTGATATTGCTAAAGATAGAGCTATGGGTGAAGCTATGGATATTCGCCAAGGAACTCCATTTATTGGCCCTGTTTTTATTCACGATGGTGATTATGTAGATGCCAAAGATTCTGATATCGTTGTTCTTACATCTGGAGTTGCAAGAAAACCAGGACAGTCACGTCTTGATCTTGCACAAACTAATGTAAACATTTTTAAATCAATTATTCCAGAAATAACTAAAGTTGCTCCTAATGCTCTATATGTTATTGTTGCAAATCCTGTTGATGTATTGACATACCAATTTGTAAAAACATCAGGAATTCCTGCAAATCACATTTTTGGAACAGGAACAATGCTGGATACAGCAAGATTCCGTGCGAGAATAGCAGAGACATATAGAGTTGCACAAGAAAATGTACATGGATATGTTTTTGGTGAACATGGTGATTCTTCATTTGTTCCTTGGTCTTTGGCTAATATTGGTTCTATCCCTGTTGAAAAATATGCTGCATCTGTAAAAGGTCAAAATTTAAAAGAATTAAATAAAGACGATGTTGAAGAATACATAAGAAAATCTGGTGGAATTATTATTGCTGCAAAGAAATGTACAAATTATGCTATTGGTGTTACAACATCATCTCTTTGTGAAGCTTTAAATTATAGTACTGATTCTGTTATCACAATTTCTACACTTTTGACTGGAGAATATGGAATTAATGATGTATGTCTTTCTATTCCTGCAGTTGTAGGTTGTAAAGGAATTACAAGTAGAATTGTAGCTCCTTTAACAGATGATGAAATTGCAAAATTGCAACATAGTGCAGAATGTCTAAGGAATGTAATTAATCAATTACAGTTCTAAACAAAACAAAAGAATGGTTTAAAAGCCATTCTTTTTTATTTATAGATAAGGGTAAGATTATGGAATATAAAGTAGAACATGATTCAATGGGAGAAGTAAGAGTTCCTGCAGATAAATATTGGGGTGCTCAGACAGAAAGAAGTCACGAGAATTTCTTAATTGGTGTGGGTTTAGAAACTATGCCAAGGGAAATAACAAGAGCTTTTGGATATTTAAAAAAGGCTGCAGCTATTGCAAATAATTCATTAAAACCAGAAAAAATGACAAATGAAAAATTGGCTGCAATTGAAAAAGCTTGTGATGAAGTAATCAGTGGTAATTTGAATAATCATTTTCCTTTAGTTGTTTGGCAGACAGGTTCTGGTACTCAATCAAACATGAATGCAAATGAAGTAATTGCAAATAAAGCAAATGAAATTGCTGGTACTAAACTTTGCCATCCAAATGATGACATTAATATGAGTCAATCATCTAATGACACATTTCCAACTGCTCTTCATATATCTGCAGTTTGTGTAATTGAAGATAAATTAATTCCCGCAATTGATTCACTAATTCAAACTTTTATCAGATTAGAGAAAGAGAATGAAGGTATAGTTAAATCTGGAAGAACTCATCTTCAAGATGCTGTTCCTATTTCATTTGATCAAGAAATTAGTGGATGGAGATCATCATTAGAAAGAGATAAAGAAATGTTGATTTCTTCACTTCCTTATTTGAAACAACTTGCTCTTGGTGGAACTGCAGTTGGTACTGGATTAAATGCACCAAAAGGTTTTGATGAAAAAGTTGCTATGGCAGTTTCAAAATTAACAAAAAAAGATTTTATTACAGCACCAAATAAATATCATGCATTAAATAGTAAAGATGAATTGGTTTTTTCACATGGAGCAATAAAAGCTTTGGCATGTGACATGATGAAAATTGCAAATGATGTTAGATGGTTAGCTTCAGGACCAAGAAATGGTTTGGGCGAAATTCATATTCCTGAAAATGAACCAGGTTCATCAATTATGCCAGGAAAAGTAAATCCAACTC
>JAAZCS010000127.1 GCA_012513125.1 Treponema sp.
ATTCAAAAGTGTGAATTAATCCTAGAATTAGTTTATGAATTGTATATTGTGGCGACCAAATATATTCGTTTGTTTCCAGACGATAAAAGTATTTTTCAGGAATTGGGCCTATCCATTTTCCGCCGTTCAGTTTTTGACATCTTTCTAGTTCATCTACAATATGGTCAACTTTTGCTAGAAGTTCTTTGTCGTTGTATAGTGCAATTAAATAGGAACACGCTGAAAGATAATGTCCGAGAAAATGTCCTCTAAGTTGGCAAGTGGGTGCTTCCCATCCCCAATGAAGTTTTACATTTTCGGGGCTGTTTATGACTTGGAGACCGGGCATGATTATTCCAGCTTCCAGATAAAAATTCTGTAGCAGACATTGAGAATCAAGTTCAAGTAAATAATTTCTGTTGAGTAATTCTCTTTCTTTAAAAATACCATTTAAAAGATTTGTATCTTGTAATTTTGTTTTTTGTATCATGAGATAATTCTATCTTATGAAAATGCAGTTGTAAGTAGAAAAAAAAGGGAATTTGGTGTCATTATTAAGCCTGAAAATCAATGAAACATAGTAATATAAATTAATGAACCTTTATCCACATAGCAGGACGAACGCCACCAGTGCATTTTCCGTCAGCAACATTGCCTTTTAAGATATTGTTGCCCTGTATTCCAATGTTTCCGTCCCCATGAACATAAACCGCCTTAATGCCAACACGCCCAGGAGTACGAGTCCACCACCACCACAAAACTTGCCATGAGTAATTGCCGAATGTGATTATGTCGCCTGTTTGCATTGAGTACCTGCCATTAGTTTATTTGGGATTCGTGTTCTATTTTTATTTAACCCTATACCAATACTTGTAATAGGATTTATAGCCAAGGGAATTATACAATTTGTTGGCAGATGGATTATCGTCCATTACCTGTAAATAACTATATACCATGTTATTAGATTTTGCCCGATACAGTATTTTGTTCATTAGTCCAAAAACTCATCATAATTATCAGGAGTAATTGTCTTTACAACAGCATCAGGATACCTGTTTGTAAACGCACGACTAACACGGCTTTTCTTTTCTGCATTCCACTTAAACTCATACGCTTCAACTTTAGTTCCACACACTTCAAGATAATCAACTTCCATCTGATCAGTAGTTCGCCAAAAATAAGAAAGCTCATCCGTAGACGCATACGAGTTTTTCTTTAACCGCTCGCTAACCAAATAATTTTCCCATAAAGCACCAACGTCATTACGCTGAACAATCGGTGTAAAATCATTTAGAATTGAATTACGAATACCATTATCCCAAAAATAATACTTGCATGATTTCTTTAATTCATTACGCAAATTTGTAGAATAAGAATTAAGCGGAAAAACAATAAATGCCTGAACTAAAAGTTTTAAATATGAATCAACAAGAGTTCGTGATACTCCAAGCAAAGATGAAAGTTCATTTGTAGAAACTTCACTTCCACATTGCAAAGCCAACGCCTTTAATAATTTTTCAAGCAGCTGAGGTTTTCTAATACCTTCATACTGAAACAAATCTCTGTACAAATAACTTTCTGAAATCAGCTTAAGAATCTCTTTCATTGAATCTTCATGAGTTACAACTTCAGGATACGAACCGTAAATCAACCTAAGCTCCAACTTTTTCCGCTCTTCTAAAAAGCCAAAATGATTTGCGAGTTCCGCAAAAGTTAGTGGATATAAATGATACTCAAATTTTCTTCCGGTAAGAGGCTCCTCTGTTTTTGTCGCAAGTTCAAATGATGATGAACCTGTTACAATCACCTGAATATCAGGCCGCGAATCAACAAGTAACTTTACACCACGCCCAATATTTTTTATTTTCTGCCCTTCATCAATGAACACAAACTTTTTACTACCAAGAATCTGCTGCCAACGGCTCATTGTCACTGTCTCAAAAAGTGCAGCATCTAAATCATCGTCTCCGTTTAACTTTACTGCATCAAGCGACAATTTTTCTATCAGTTGATTTACAAGCGTTGTTTTTCCACACTGTCGCGGCCCGTAGATAATGATAGCCTTGCCCTTAAAAAGCTTTGAGGATATAGCTTCTAAACAGGTTCTTTTCATTGATTTCATGCTTATATTTTAGCATAAACTTTGTAAAAGTCAATAAATTGCATTTATAAATGCAAAATAACTAGAGAAATTGCATTTACGAAAGCAAAATTTAGATTTCTTTGTTCTATTTGGGGGCATTTTTTGCTCACGCAAAAAACCGGGCTATACGTGGTTCCGTACGGCACAAAGTGCCTAACTCCATTCTGCTGCTCACTACCGTTCGCAGCAGAACGCCTGCGGCGCCACTACTATCCCTTGCCCTGTAAGCTCGCCATACAACGTTATTCTGTACTCTCACTTAATTTCATACTGTTTTTTTAGTTCATTGAATGAGCTATATTTTACATAACCATCTTTTTGTAATCTTCCAAGAACAATTCCGCTATCAATATTAATACTGTTTGCAAAACTCACGATACTGGCTTTTGTAAAATTGGATTCATCTATAAATGCTTTGTAAAGGTCTGGCTGAATCAAATTATCTTCTGCAAACAAGTCTGCTTGCTTTTCTTCAGCTTCTGAAAAGCTTAAATTTCTTTTGTTGATATGACCTAGAACGATATGTCCCAATTCATGGAACAAACTGAACCAAAATCTATCTGCATCTTTACAACGGGCTGTCATTCCAATTACAATTTTCTTGCCATCAATAAAAGTTGCCCCTTGCATTCCTGATCCTTTTATATGAGAAACATAAACCAATGCAATACCGCAAGAAGCTAAAAGAGAATCTAGCTTGTCGCAAAATTCATCAGGAGTGTGATTTGTCATTTCCCTGATTGCAGATAAACTTTCCTTCAATAATTTGATATTGATAGGTTCAACTTCTTTTGTACGACTTTCAATTTTTACTTTTTGAAGCCAAACTAATAGGCCTGTATCACTTTTTTCTGTATGAGATAACTTTCTACAAGCAACTTTTTGACAAAATTCCTCTTTTTGAAGAATGCTAAGTTCCACGACTTCAAAATATTTGCGCAAATTACGTACTTTCTGTGTTGGTACTATTGTTTTCTCTATCCACCCCTTAGAAACCATTTCTGAATAAGGATAATTTTTTAAAAGTTCAATATCTTTTTCCATTCTGTTTTCTTCTTCTACAAGAAGAAGTTTTTGTCTGTAAATAGATTCAAGATTATTCCAAAACTTTGCAGGAACACCAAGCACTGATTCAAGGCGATTTGCAACATCTGGAGTGAGAATTACCTCGCCGTTGATGAGATGACTAATGTGTTTTTCGCTCATGTCCATACGAACAGCAAATTCCTTTTGGCTCATACCTCTGTTTACTAACTGTTCTTTTATTGTTGCTCCAGGAGCTGTTGCGATATAAGTTTTACTCTTTGTCATTGTTTATTGCTGTACCCAATCTTCAAGATTTCTTCTTTTGACGTTTACCTCATAGGTAAATTTAATATAACGTAAGATAGTGGATGTGTCAAATTTATTGTTTACCTGTGAGGTTAATAGTAAAAGTTCCTTTGTCTTTCTCTGCTTCATTAATCAAGTAGATTCTTATTTTTTCGCAACTTAGATATATACAAATGATTGAGGTGCAGTTTGAATTCCATAATCGGAAAGTTTTTTAGGATGTGCATATTTCTTTACAGCTCCTAATTGATAAGCAAAAGCAGTTTCTTTATTTTCAAAATAAGCTAGAAACTTTTCTTCTGAAATTCCAGCATGTTGTTTTGTTTTTTGCCACAAGTTTATTGGAGTATCCATAAGTATTTCGTTGACTTTTACAGAACCAACGACTTTCATATCCGGCGAAGTAGAATAGATTAAAATTTCGTCAACAGTTCGTTTAGGAAGAATTCTACGAAATTCATATTTCTTTGTACCTTGTAAAATTTGATTTGAGTATTCTGGATTTATTGATAATAAAATTTTGCACATAGTTATTTCTCTGTAAATGTTATTTTAGTTTCTGACAATTCAAGTATATTATTAAACTGTTCATCTGAAATTTTGTCAAATGGTCTAGGTCCTTTATGTTCAGGCACTATATTTCTTTCCCATAGTTCTTTTAGTATAGGTCGTTTTGTTAGATTTTTAACAAAAATAAATTTTATAATGGAAAGATTCCAAGAATGACCATTCCAAAATTTCTCTAATTCTTCTTTACTAAAGACACTTCTGTTTTTGCAAATTTGTAGTAATTCGTTTTTTGATTTTGGTTTATAAATGCTTTCTATAACACCTAAACTTGTTAAAACTGATTCATAAGCTTTTCGTCCTTCGTTTTCTCCTGTTCTATAAAATAAAATTAAATCTCCTGGTTGAGTATTTGTAGAATTAGACGACCAAGAAATATAGACCTTATCTAATGCATAACGATGAGCGACATTATCAATAAAATCTACTTCATTTTCTGTATTTAGCTTTGAATCAGGAAGTAATGTTGTATGATATTTTGGAAAAATAGGAAGAATAAATTTATTTCTTCTATACAGAATATTTGGAAAATTGTATTTTACAGAGAAAGATTCATTATAAGTGTTCAATTGCTTTATTAAAACAATTTCTTCTTTGCTATGAGACTTTTTAACACCATGCCTAGTAAAACCCCATGCCGAAAGTAAATCCTCAAGAGCTTTAAGTTCTGGGCGATCTTCAAAAAGAGTAACATAGATTTCATCTACATGACGGGCGATGGCATTATCAAAAATGATTTTAATAAAACGCTCGCCTAATCTAAATCCAGATGTTTCTATTTTGAATGTACCTATTTTTAGTCGTCTTTTAGGATTAAAAGTTGGTTCAATTTCTGAATAATTTTCTTTTTCGTCTTCTGTCTTGATGTATAAGAAACCTATTATTTCATTTTTTTCGGTTCTACAAATATATGCTTCTTCGTTGCTCTTTTTTGCAAACCATTCGTTAAAACCTAAATAATCACTTCTAAAGGTATCAAAAAATGGATTATTAATATCGATATTTCCAAAATATTCTTTTTTTACTGCGAGCATTTTGTAGCTTATAAGGCTTGGATTTTCGGCAGTGCAGATAGAAATAAAATCATTTATAGACAAAACTTTATTTCGTATAGAAAACAATCTTGCTTTATCACGTAAAGCTTTATCTTCTGTTATTAAAACATCTACACGACCAGAATACACTTCAAAAAGCAATTGATTATCAACTGCGTCATTGTGTGATTTTTCGAAAGGTAGTTTTACAATAAAATCTTCAGTTTGCTTTGCTACTGTATGCAACTCCGTATAAGCAGCAAGTTTTGCATCATATAAATCTTGAATATTTTTATTGTGAAGACTTCTAAGTTCTTCTATTACATATGGATGAATGCATTTTTCATAATTAAGCTTATCAAGCCAATAGAACAAAAGTCCTATCCCATAATTTGTAGCTTTAGTATTTTCACGATGTATAATAACATTTGTATCAAGCAAAACTTTCATAATCACTCCTATTGATTATTCTAGTAACATTTGAGACATCATTATCTGAAAACAGCATATCATATATCGTTAATGGAATATTTTTATTTAGAGATACTTCTTTTGCTTGTTTAATTTCAGCATCTTGTAAACAAATCAAGTTTTCTTTGCTATATTTGATACAATCCCTCTTTTCCAAGTTATTCATAATTACGGATGAATCAGCTTGCAGAAGAATTATTTTGATAATGTTTGATTTTTCAAAAAATGTTTGCGGAAGAATATTTACTGAAAAATCTTTATTAAAGATACAGAAATGACCTGATAATAACAAAGATTGATTTCGTTCTAACAATTTACTTGTTTCTTCTGTAAGAATTACTTGGTTATTCTTTGCATCTGTCACAAATTTATTCTTACCATACATTTCGTCATTATATTTCGAAATCAAGTCACTTGCAGAATACTCTGGTATATGCAATTTTTTACTTAACTTTACAGAAAGAGTACTTTTTCCAACTCCATAAATGCCCGCTAAAAAAATAATTCCTGATTTCATCGACTCTCCAAGAATAGTATATCATAGTACTTAATATTTGTATAGTTTTATTTCACCTCAACCTGTCTGTTCATAAGCAATGGTAAAAGCCTATCGTGCAGAACGGTTAGAGTTCGAATTCTTTTTGTACTTCATACTTTTTAATGACTGTTTTTAGTATTAGGTTATTAATATTCTTTACATCATTATTAGTATGAGCAGTAAAAATCCATTCCACAAACTGGTATTTATTATTAAGACAACTAAAATATGGAAAATCAATTTTACATGAATGACCAATAACATGAATTTCTGTTAGTTCCATATTATTAAGAAAATTTTGCAACACTTCTAATTGATATTTTTTCATAAATGATTTCGTTTTTTCTATCTAATTCAACTTAATTATTAAATAATATTTAAAAACTAATATATTGAATGTCTTAATTGCTGAAGTTCATACAATCCGCTAACATCAACAGCGAAAGAATATTTCTTACCACCTCTGGTATACACAAGTGCAGTAAATTCTTTACACTTCTGTTCCCAAATATGATACATAATTGGCTCTGCTTCATCAACATAGTGCAATTTTATCTTACCATCAGAATTACTACCAAATCTCTTTTCAACAACAACACAAATTAATTTTTTTTTGGCATAAAATTGAATTTGTTCAACAAATATGCTAATGCCTTCATTCGAATATTCAATAAAATGTTTATCACTCTCTGTTTGTAAATCACTGGTAAATGTAAAAACCAAATTCGGTCTGGTTATTTTTCGATTTATTATTATAGTCCGTATAAGAGAAATCATTGATATAACGAACCCTCCTATTCCACTAATTACAACTACAATATTTTCTTTTATCATTCTTTCTCCTATACTTCTAAAATTTTTTAATTATTCATACATCTATATGTCGATTCATTATTCATCATATAATCCTCTTGATTTAGTTTCATACTCCGAATGAGGAATTAATGCATTACCATTCAAAAACTCCTCAACGACATGTACGTTTGATAAATTATCTACATATTCTTTTGGAATATGTTCTAAAACGATCATCTGAAAAGAGCCTTTTTCTAAATGTCTTTGAGCTATAAATTGATCTAGTAAAACAAAAGCATTCTTTATCTTTGCTTCATCGGATGAAGCAATATTCTTCTTTTCATTCTTTGTTCCAAAATATGGACGACTAGGCTGATCAATAATTAGCAAAGGAGCTAAGAACTTTGATCCATTAACAAAAGCAAGTTGGTGAACTCCTAAACTAAAAAGTAATTGCATGAACATATGATTTGAACTACTTCCTACAGCTTCTATTGCACTCTTTGTAGGATTAATAAATTGCAAACACTTATTCTTCATATCAAAATAGGGAATATAATTTTTATAGTTTTCTAATGAAGCGCTGATAATTTCCATATAATTTTTTATGTAGTTTTCAATAGAAACTCTAGAAATCTCCCGCTTTAATAAAATATCATTTACAGAAATACACGACAATTGCTCTTTTAAAGTTTGTATTTGTTTACTATAATCGTCAAAACTTTTTTCGGTCTTATATAAATCAAATTTAGATTTTACTTGTCCAAGAAAATAAAATTTTTCTTTATCGGATTCAAAAGTAGTATTTTCAACAGCAAGGTTTTCTAGTTGTTTTTCTAACTCTCGTTTCCTATTCTCCAAGTTTATTTGCTCGTCACGAATCTGATTATTAATAGGACTTTTTTTACTAGTTATTTTCTTTAAAGCAAATATTTGTTTTTCATATGCATTAAAAATATCTTCAAAGATTGAAGTTTTCACCAATTCATCATCCTTTTTTCGTAAACACTCTATAGGAAGCAAGCTATCAAAATTTTTTTGTTTTGTTTTTTGATATTTTTGATATTCTCCTTGAAAGTTTACTAGATTTCTAAGTTTATTCTGAACTGCTGCTAATTCTGATTCTAAATCACTTCTGATAGATTTTACTGTATAAATTTTATTACTAGCTAAATTTAGTAACAAATTATCTATTGCTTTTATGGATTCGTCTAAATTCAAATTTTCTTGTATAAATCCATATCCCTTTAGTTTATTTATAATACTCTGTAATTCTTCTTGGAACAGTATTTTTTCACAATTAATTCTATCTTGTTTTCGATTCAGTTGATTTATTCTATCAGATATATCTTTATACTTTGAACGAGCAAGAATATTTTCAACAGTTTCAATTCCCATACAAAGATCAAAAATACGCTCTAAAGCCTCTTTATAACGGGGTTTATCTTGAAATGCTACATAAACATTGGGATTTTCAATAATTGAAACATCTATTGCATTCAGAATTAGCAAATAGTTTAACGAGATCTTGGAATTTGCGTTAATATAGTTTCCACCAAAAGGAATATTTGTATCTTTTGATATAGAAAATTCAGTTTCCACAACTGATTTTATATCATTTTTAGTATTATTAACTTTAGGGAAAGATGGGATTTCACCAGTTGAAGAAAAGAAATAATCACTTGAAGACTTGCCATCTGCAATACTTTTTCGACAAATTGTGTACAAATGATTATTAAGTTCTATTTGAATCCCATACCAATTCACATTTTCATTAATAATACTTTCAGTAATTTTTACTTCATCATCAAAAAGGCAGTAGTAAATAATATGTAGGATATCTGTTTTTCCTGTCCCAGGATTCCCTGTTATAAGATTAATTTTTTCTGGTTCAAAAACTAATTCTCTGATATTACCAGATTTTAACCATAAAATTAATTTTAAAATATTGAGTTTCATATTTCTACCTTTAAATTCAAGTATAAATTACTAGAATTTTCTTCTAATAGTTTTGCTACATTATTAGCAGCCTTATATATTTTCTCTGCTCTATTTCCCATTTTTTTATCAAAATCTAAATGCTTAATCAAAATTAAATTCCCATCTTTCACTACAACATATTCCATGTCAAATAAGTACTGAATAGAATTTATTGTCAAAACAAGGTTGTCAAAATACCGTTTACTAAAATTGGAAAAACAATTTATTTTATGAGAAATCACTTGTTCTATACTTCTTATATCATTATTACTCCTAGAAAGATAAGCAAGTAACTCTTGGTGGGTAAAAAAAGGAATAATCAAAAAGACTTTATCTAACGAGAGTGATTTCATAATATTCATTACAAAACCTATGGAGGTTATACCTATACCAATATTATTGTAAGTCTCATTTTGCATAAGTTGACTCCCAATTCTTTGAAAATCCGATTTTGGGAATATCTGCCAAATGATAAAAAACACCATTTGATAAACTAGAGGGTATGTCTTGATTTTTAATATTTAGGACTTTTTTTCGTAATTCATCTATTATTTGGCATCCTATTTTCCCAAATAAAGCCGGATCAGAAAGTTTTCGATATTTAGAACGAAATTCGTTTTTCCACAAAACAACACCATTCTCTAAAAAATCATCTTTTTCAATACCTGTTATATCTCCTGACTGACACCAATCATCAAGGTTTCTTTCCAACTGCAATTTAAATCGGGTGAATTCTATCTGAGTATCTAAATCATCACTTGCAATATCATCAATATCAACCAATTGCTTTATAAATAACTGATTTTCTATACTCTTAGGCATATTTGGAACAGATTTGTTAATAACTAATTCTCCCGAACGATAAATTTCAAAGCATCTTTTGTATTTTTTATGAAAATCTTCAAATGAGATAGAAACAGCATTTCCGTTCGATATTGTTATATAGTTATCATTTCGAATATTTGAATATAGCAAATCATAGACTTTATCGACTTTTGAGGAAGGAATCATTTTTTCCTCAATTGCATCTTTACATCTTTGAATGAGATCTGTTTCTTCAAGTTCAAATTGGAGATTATTAAAAAACAGTAAAAAAATATCATCTTTTAAGTTTAAACAATTTGTAATATAGTCACTTAATATTTTGTTTTTCGTTTCATTTTGTAATTTTAACATAGATGCTCTAAGAACAGGAAGTTGAATTTTTCCATCTTTATAGTCGTCAATGTTTTTAAGAATCGTATTATTTAATTGACTTTTATTTGTTGCAAGGACAAAAAAAGTATTATTAATAAAGTCTCTCTGTTTCGATAAATCTCCCCTATCAATAATTATTTTAGACCAATTAGACAAAGTTTTCCACAAATCAGAATCCATCTCGGTTAAATTTATTGGAGTTTCGTCAATTTTTTTTTGGATTGTATGTTTTATTTGAAATAGGTAAGTCGTTCCATCAGATAAATCTAAGCTTACATCTTCTTTTACTTCCCAAGAGACAGTTTCCCCTTTCTTCATTTTTAAAAGTTTCCATAAAAAAAAGTAAAACTGATACTCAAATCCTAATTCAGATTTAGCTGCAGAGAATTTATTCATCATCGGAATAGGTTCATTATTCATAAAGTCATCTCCTTTTCTCACATAGGCTTAATACGTCGCTAAACTCCGTGTTCTGTATAGACTTTTATTATACATCTATGCTTACTCCATTGGCTTAATACGTCGCTAAGCTTCGTGTTCTGTATGGAAATTTATTATATATCAATGCCTACGGCATTGGGCGAATCATTTTCTCAATAAATACAATTTCATCTTTTGAAAGTCCGTATTTTTTGTAAAGCTGAGCATCTATTTCTGGAATTGATACAGACCAATCTATATCTGATTGTTCTGTAAAATCTTGAAGTGGAACATTTTCCCAAGTTGGTTTTGGATTATCTTGAGTTACTTTTAGAGTCCCAAGCATTGCCCTAGTAAATTTAGTTTTGATATATTTTAAACAAGCGTTTGCTTCTTCTTCAGTTTTAAACTTACCAATACTAAGAAATGTTGTAGTACAGCCGACCATCGGCTCGCCGACCATCGGGGTCGATAGGACTTCGCCTATCGACCCCGATCCATTTGACTTTGGAATAAATACTTTATAGAAATCAAAGTTATCTGGTATTCGTAAATAGTCTTTTTTAATCCACTTATCATTTCTAGTTGCATTTTCTCTTCCAAATATTCTTGCGTATTCATACCCATCATTAGGTTTTTGTTCGAAGAATAATTCTGGAATTAATTCAAAAACATTAGAACCTACATCGAATTGATGTCCTTTACTTTGCCGAGTAAATGCCCAAGGATTATCTTCAAACAATAAGTCTGATAATCTATACAAATCTCTTGGATATACTATTTCAGAAAATGCTTCGAATTCTTGATTTTTAACTTTATCAAGAATTGTCCGTAATTCTTGATGCGCAACAAAAATCCCAATCTTTCCAAACACCTGTGTATTATCCCAATAAGTAACTGCAACGCCACCTTTAATATCCACAGTCGGAAAAACATCTGCACTATTTGCCCAGTAATCAACAACTTTATAATGCTCGTCATTCAACATTTTCTGATTCCAGTCTTTTGGAGTTTTACCTGCATTAAATAGAAATCTTGCAGGATGAATAAATGAAACTCTTGGACCTATTTTACAAGCTACATCAATAAATAAATGATAAATTGGATCTGAACCATTTGCATCACCAGTAGCCATAGTCTGATACGGCGGATTTCCCACAATAGCATCAAATTTCATATCTTCACTTCCTTCTTTTCCCCAATAGTTTGCGCTAGTAACTTTACCAATAAAGTTTTCGCTCTTGTTCTTAAGTTGATTTACAAGGTCTTCAAAATAATGTGCGTTTACTTTTGTATCTGTAAATCCTGCAAGAGTACGTTTTGTAATTTTCTTTGCCATTTCTGTTTTACAAATTACATAGATGTTTTCATTAAGAACCTTTGCCCAAAGCTCCTTTTCCATTTTTCTTGTTGGATTTGGTCCTATCTCAAGCTTTGCTCTTGTTTTGTAAACTGAATAGGCACAGTACAATGCGTACAAGCCGCTCTTTGAATTTATTTCTAGAATCTTGGTGTTCTTCTTATAAACATTTTTTGTTACATCAGTCTGTTCAACATATCTTGGCTCTTCTACAGGCCCTTTATAATCTTTGTCAAAAAAACACCAGCCGCCCAAACAATCTGTCATGTGCATGTTCACTACGCGCCATGGAGTAAGAACTGTCTCTTTATCTGGATTTCTGAATGTGTTGAATATTGTGCTTATGCGGCCGATTCTTTCTTCTATATTAAGACCGTCTGCGGCTTTTGCCATTTCTCTTATTCGTTTTCCTGCAGCACGGAATACATCCTGATCATAGTATTTTTTGAACTTACCGAACTTTTCTTTTGTTACACCGCTTGGCATGAACTCTTCCCAAGACTGGTCATCAACAGTATCTGCAAAATTATCAAGAGTAAGCTCTTCTTCACTGCCGTCTAGGTTTTTATTAAGGTCTGCCCCGTAAATTAAAAGAGGCATGCGGATTGAAATACCACGCAAGATTGAAACAGCGGCATCTCTGTTTTTCTTTGCTTCCTTTAATTTCTCAAGCATTTCTTTTTGTTCAGATGTTAATTCATCTTTTGCTTTTAAGCGATTTTCTTTCTGCACCTGTTCAAATTCTTCGTCGGTAAAACCAAGGGAATTTATATCAATGTCTCCAGTTTTTGCCATTGCCTTTGTTGTACCAATTATTTTCTTTAATTCTTCAAATTCTTTTAGTTCTATGTCATTAAGCTTCATTAGGTCATTATTGTATAAATAACCGTCTTCAAAACCATTACGCACAACTCGCTCAACATACACTTTTTTAAGTTGCTCAAGCATTTTCTTTGTATCATATTCAACAGTTTTAGAACCGTCAAAGCCAATTATAGGACAGAAGTTTAAGAAGTTTTCTAAAAGTTCTCTATCGTTATTTGAAGTTGTTCCTGCCTTTGCACTTATCTTCGCTGTTTCGGCTACTACTTTTAATGTTCTGTCTGGTGCAAAATCAAACACAAAGCATTCTTCTTTTTGCTTACCACCAATAACAGCCGGAGTTTGTACACGGAATATTGTCTGCATATAGGCACTTGCGGCAGTATTGTAGCTTCCAGAAAGCATAAAACATGCAGTCCATGGTTTTACAGAAACACCAGTTGTTAAGCGTCCGCAGCTTAATGTGATTGTATATGTTTCTTCTGGATGATCCGTCATTGCTTTTTCTACAGCTTTAAGTGCATCTTTAGAATCAATTTCCTCGTCCCCGTCACCTGCAACGTTTACTATATTAAAACAGCCGAATACTGGATGTTTTTGCAACAAAGCACTCAATGCTTTTGCTTCTTTTACACCTGGAATCATCCAAAGTGAATGGCGAAAATTTTCTCGGTACTCTTTTGTAGAAAAAGGATAGTTGCTTTCTTTATCTTCTTTTGTTAATAAATCAAGGAATTGTTTTATATTGTCTTCGCGAACAAAAGTACCTGTTTCGTCTGTGCGAAAAAACTCACGAAAGTTAAAAGCAATATCAGCATCGGCATATTCATTGAACAATTTACCTAAGCTATAAGTATAAATGTTTAACTTTGGTAAACAGGCATAAGGATTTGGGTCGCCTTGATGAATAATATCCCAGTCAGATTTTGCCTTTTGTTCCATTACATAATCCCATGTAAAGATTTCATCTTCTTTAAAATCATCCATAAGATTAAACGGTGTACCAGAAAGATTAAGAACTCTTGTTTCTTCTTTTTTACAAGCGGCAAGAACTTTTTGTCCTAATTCTGTCTGAGTTCCTTCATGAGCTTCATCTATAATTATTAAGTCCCAAGCTATATTGAATATCTTTTCATTCTTATCAAACTTTCCGCCAACAATTTCTGAACCACGCATATCTTGAATTGAAGCAAAGTAAATATAACTACCTGTTTGCGATTGCTGTGCATGACGTTCTGCTTCATCAAGAGTGGAACCATTATTCTTTGAACCATAAAAGTATTCTGGTCTGTCATAAAAAATCTTTTCATAGTCTTCAAACCAGCCTTTATCTACAACAGGACGATGAGTAAGAATAAGTGTACGTCTCATATCACTTTCTTTTACAACTTGCAAAGCACAAATTGTTTTTCCAAAACGCATTTTTGCATTCCAAAGCATTCTCTTACTTGAGTTTTTCTTGGTAAATTGTTTAAGTGTTCTTTCCACAGCGTCTTTTTGTTCAGGTCTCAAAATTATTGGGCTTTTGTCTTTGGAAACTTCATTAGCAGTAAGAGAAGTTCTGCCTTCTTTAACAGCTGCAATTGCTTTTTTTACTGTTTCCAAATCTGTGTAGAACCATTCATTTGCTTTGTTTTTTTCATCAAAATATTTATGGCTTATTCCAGAGCGTTCAAGGCAGTCATGAACTTCATGATCTTGAAAAGAAACAATCTGCTTTTTGTTAAGATAAGTTGTGCCTTCTGTATATAGTAGTTCAAATTGAATTCCAGCAGTTTGAGTCTGATGCTTTATTCGTTTTTTTGCAGCATCATTTAAACCTTTTGAATTTGGCGGTAAAGAAAAATAATCTGGAGAATCACAAGAGGCTTCTCCTATTTTTAAACAATCTTTATGCGCTTCATCGTTTATGCGATACACGTATATTAATTTTGGTTCAAATGCTTGTTTAAATGTTGCCATGATAATTCACCTCTTTTCCGTTATTTCAGTAATTTCTGATTCTCAACTTTTTCCAAAACTTTCATCTGTTGAATAGCTATTTGATTCAATTTAATTAGTCGCTCATTCTGTTGAACATTGTCATTTATCAATACTGCATTTATGTTTTCCATATTTGAAAGGCAAATAAGCTGATTTATAGAAGCATAATCTCTGATATTACCTTTTAAGTCAGGATTTGTTTCTCGCCACTGTTTGGCTGTCATTCCAAACAAGGCAATGTTAAGGACATCGGCTTCGCTTGCGTAAATAATTGAAGTTTGTTGTGATGAAAGTTCTTTAGGAATAAGATTCTGTTTTATTGCATCTGTATGGATATGATAATTTATTTTTGAAAGCTCGCGTTTTGCAGACCAACCGAGTTGCTTTTGTTCTTCTTCTTTTAGTCGTTGAAATTCTTTTATAAGATATACTTTAAACTCTGGGCTTATCCACATTGCAAATTCAAAAGCAATATCTTTATGAGCGTAAGTTCCACCATAACGACCTGTCTTAGATATTATTCCTATTGCATTTGTTTTTGACATCCATTCTTTAGCGCTTAATCTATAACTATGAAGCCCTGCTTGACTTTTAATTATGTCGAATTCGGCATAATTAAAATTGGGGTTAAACACTCTTTCCCAGATGCCTAAAAACTCAATTGTATTTCGGTTTCGTAACCAATTTGAAAAAAAGAAATCTCCATCTTTAGCTCGTAACATATCTGTTAAACTAATGTAGTCATTATCATTCACCTTAATAATTGATATGTCCATGTTTTTTATAGTAATTTTTGCCATTTTATTCTCTCTCCTTTAATAAATCCACAAATCTCACCTTTTTATGAGTTTCCCAGTCCTTTATATAACAGTATATGCCGTTGTGCTTGAAGTTGTCATGTTTTTTGCAGCCTTCACATTCCTTGCTGATTGTTATTGTTTCAAAA
>JAAZCS010000128.1 GCA_012513125.1 Treponema sp.
ATGTTGAATTATAGTATTCAATATTGTTACTATAACAAAAAGCTTCAAAATGTAAATTTTGAAATAGTCGATTACTATGATTTCCGTATTCGTTAAACAGAACAATCATTATTATGCCCCTTTCTATAAACCTAACATTTGTTTAACCTGTAATTGCGGCCCGAAGGGATTGGCGTGAAAATTGCCACAAAGGAGCGCAGCGACGACTGCAATTTTCATGACAAAAGCAATTATCAGGTTGAAACAGTTGTTATACAATTTTTTACATATACAGTATTTCTAAAGGTTTTACCTGATAATTACTGATTTTTATACCATTAGTTGTTGAACTTCTTATTCTATAATATTCATATTTCTTTATTTCATATTCTTCATTATCTATTGATAGTTTACCTACACCATTTATTACAAATATTCCTTTTTCAATATTTTGTTGCCACAAGGATTCATTTCTTTCAATTTAGAAATATACCTTTAATTGTTTTGGATCATCAAATTCATGATATAAACCTATGCCTTTTACTCCATGTAGTATTCTTGAATTTTTATCATTTACAACTACTTTACTTAATGGATGTTTATTAAAGAACTCACTAAAAACATGCAATCGTCGGTAAAAATCTTTTTTTGTTGATTCCGGTATTTCTGCTACTTTAGCAGAATTAATCAAATCATCCTTTTTGGGTAGCTTAGGGTTTATTAATCCAACCATCTCACCTTTACTATTTGGTTCATTGGCATACGCAGTCAGAGGTGATATTTTACCCAAATATAAATTATTTAATGTTGTAGAACTCAGAACAAATATCTCTTCAACGGTAATTTCATTTTTTGTGTAAATATTGATATAACCTTTATCAATTTCGACTTGGAAAAAATTATCTTCGCTTAAATCTGATATTTCAAACTGTAATCTGATTTTATATTCATTATTTATTTTAAACCTGAATGAATTACTAAGCTCAACAAATTTATCAAAATTAGTCATATGAACACCTTATTTTTATTCCTCGCCCGCCGAAGGCGTGTGTATAACATGCAGTTAAACAGTTTGCGGCTTGACCGCAAATCTGCTTTGAACTGCTTGTTAGGTTTTATTTCTTACTCATAGTGAGTCCACATTCTTAAAACTCTTACCGTATTTATTTCCGTAAAGACTTCATAAACCAGTCTATGCTGAATATTTATTCTTCTCGAATATTTCCCAGCTAAATCTCCAATCAATTTCTCATAAGGTGGAGGATTCTGAAATGGATCATTTTTAAGAACTTCAATTAACTTTTTTACATTTTCTTTTAAATTAGACTGTTCAATTTTCTTACTGTCTTTTACAGCCTGTTTTGAATAAACTACAGTCCACATTACCAGTCTAATTCCTTTGCGCTTTCTTCCAAAGGTTCTTTGCTTGCTTCAAGAATTGATTCCCTCATTCCTGGAATTGAACACAAATACAATGTTTCCTGAATTGAATTCCAGTCTTCTTCGGAAATCAAAACTGCATTATTTCTTTTCCCAGAAATTATGATTGGTTCGTGAAAATCTTTTGTCTGATCAATGAGATTATACAAGTTTGTTCTTGCTGCCGTTGCTGTCATTACTGCCATAAAATTACCTCTATACAAATAAAGCGTACGGTTATTCGTACGTTTTGTCAAGAGATCGACACGGCGGCTTAACCGCTGTGTCAGCTTTGAAAAGTATGTTAAGCTTTATTATACTTTTTTAGATTTTAAAATTTCTTTTATTTCTTCTAGTTGTTTTGAAAGTTCTTCCAAACTAATGTTTTCTTTTTCATTGTCTTCTTTCGATATTTCATTTCTACTATCATTCACTGCATCAACTATTACACCCACGATTACATTCATAATTATAGAGGCTTCAAAGAAATTATATGATACAAAATAAATCCAAGACCAAGAAAATCTTTCAATAACCTCAGCTGAATTTATAGATGATAAGCCAAATAAAGAAAAAAAAGATAATTTCAAATCACCAAAATAGTTTGGAAAATCTA
>JAAZCS010000129.1 GCA_012513125.1 Treponema sp.
ATTTCATACTCATTGCAGAACATTCAATATGCCATCCAGGATAACCTCGTCCCCAAGGTGACTCCCAAGTTAAAGCCTGATTTTCATATTTTGATTTAGTAAACCAAAGAACAAAATCACATGGATTCTTTTTATTTGAATCGACTTCTATTCTAGCACCGGCTTTCAAATCATTTAAGTTCAAACAAGCTAATTTTCCATAATCAGGATAAGTTGTAACATCATAGTAAAGATTTCCACCAGACATGTAAGTATGACCATTTGCTTCAATTTTTTTGATTAATTCTATCATCTCATTAACATGCTCAGTTGCTTTACAAACAACATCAGGTCTTTTAATATTCAATTTATCTATATCACTAAAAAAAGCGTCTGTATAAAATTTCGCAATTTCCAAAACAGATTGATGCTTTTCATTAGCCGTTTTTAACATTTTATCTTCACCATCGTCGTTGTCGCCACTCAAGTGACCAATATCAGTGATGTTCATAACATGTTTTTTGCTATAACCGAGATACTCTAATGTTCTATCCAAAATATCAAGAAAGAAATATGCTCTTAAATTACCAATATGTGCATAATTATATACTGTCGGTCCACAACCATAAAATCCACAAAATCCTTCTGTTATTGGTTTAAACTCCTCTAACTTTCGACCCATTGTATTATATAATTTTAAACTCATATCAGATAACCACCTTAAATTTATAGAGTAAAATTCTTTTCTTCTATAAATTATTATTATGAATAACATACTCTGTATAGGTGATTTTTTCAAGACAAGTAATAATTACAAAGGAAATGTACTTTTCAATGAACCTCTTTCACCAAGAACAACATTTAAAATCGGAGCAAATGCAGCTCTTTTGCTTGAACCTTTTTCTATTGATTCTTTCATCTTTTGTATATCCTATCTAAAATCTCAAAATCAGATTTTTTTCATTTTAGGAGGCGGAAGTAATGTTGTTTTCCCAGATGACGATTATTCAGGTTGCATTATCTCAACAAATAAATTATCACAAATTTCATCAGTGACCACTTCTACCTCAATTTCTTCTTCAGATAAACCACTTTCAGAATTAGTTCACTGTGATTGTGGAACTCCTTTCTCAGCGTTAATTAATTTTTGCATAAATAACAATTTAACAGGAATTGAAGAATTTGCAGGATTACCCGGAACTATTGGCGGTGCCACTTTTATGAACGCCCGATGTTTTGATAAATCACTCAGCGACATTATTTTTTCCACCACATTCTACGATATTAAAAAAGAAAAAATCTTTACTGAAGAATTTCAGTCAAATCAATGGGATTATAAAAAATCACCTTTCCAGCAGTCAGAAAAAATCATTCTATCGGTTATACTTAAACTTCAAAAAAATCAAACTAGCTCAGAAGATATTAAAAATTTATGCAATCATTTTACATCAGAAAGAATAAACAAAGGTCATTTTAAATTTCCAAGTGCAGGAAGTGTATTTAAAAATAATCGAACTTTTGGAAAACCAACAGGACAATTAATAGACGAAGCTGGATTAAAAGGATTACAAATCGGTCAAGCTCAGATAGCTTCTTGGCACGGCAACTTTATCATCAACAAAGGAAAAGCAAAATCCTCTGATGTAAAAGCTTTAGTAAACATAGCAGAAGAAAAAGTATATAATAAATTTGGTTTTTCTATTGAGCCAGAAATTATTTTTGTCGATAATATATAAGCTGAAGTGAGATTAGTTTTATTGCATTTTATTAAACCTACATTTATACTTTAGTAGTTTATTAGTTTGTATAAAATACAGCTTTATATAGAGGTTACACGTTGCTGCAGTTAAAGATTGTTAATTTTAGAAAAGGCACATATCTCGTAGTTGAAGGTAAATCTGATAGTGATCATTTTTACATTATTCAACAAGGATTAGTTCAATGCTACAAGGCTGCAGGATCTGGCATTTTACCAGTAAAACTAGGACCTGGAGACTTCGTTGGTGTAGTTCCATGTATGTCCGGTCATCTACAAATCGAAACTGCATGTGCATTATCTGATGTTACTGCCATTCTTGTTCCAAGAGAACAATATCCTGATTTAATTGTTAAAAATACTCCAGTTGCATTAAAAATCATTCGCACTTTTGCAAACAGAATGCGCGTAATGAACGAGATGCTCACTCAAGCCACACTAAACAATGTTGTTCAAGATAGTTATGAACAAATTTTTAGAGTTGCAGAATATTATGAAAAACTCCAAAAAAAAGATATAGCTATATTTGCTTATTACCAATATTTAAAAACAAAACCTACTTCTGAAAATGCTAAAATTGCAAAAGAAAAATTCATCAAATTTAAGCCAACTTCAAAAGCTGTTTATTTTGAAAATACTGAAGATTTAATCCGCGAATATCCCACAAACACAATGATTTTCTCCGAAGCACAGAAAGGTTCCGACATGTTTATTATCCAAAGTGGAGAAGTAACAATATCAAAAGTTGTCGATGGAAACGAAGTAACATTAGCTGTATTACACAAAGGCGATATGTTTGGTGAAATGGCTCTTCTAGAAAATAAACCACGATCAGCAAACGCAATTGCACATAGCACATGCAAACTAATGGTCGTTAATAACAAAAACTTTAATAATATGGTTTCTACTCAACCGCAATTGATTTCCAGACTAACAACTACACTTGCTGATAGGCTTTGGTCAATGTATAGACAACTTGATAACGCAAACCTCAAAGATCCACTTCATAAAATGCTTGATATGTTATCACTTCAAATTGAAAAACAAAAAATTACAATAGATAAAACTAACAATTCTCAACAAACTGAATTAACAATTAGCGATTTAGCGACAATGTGTGGAATTCCAAAAGAACAACAACCTCGTGTAATATATGATTTTCAAAATGATTCAAGAATTAAGCTTGTTGACAACAAAATTTACATCAAGGATATATTGGAATTATTAAAACAAGCTGCATTCTTACGAAAACAGAGTCATGAATAAGTTTTATTTTCCGATAAATTTAATATGAAACATAAGTATTTATTTCTTATTATTTCCATCATATCTTTTCAACTTGCTGCAGAAGAACTGCCAGACGGTTATTCTAATATAAAATTAGGAATGTCTGTTGAACAAACTAAAAGAGAATTAATTAAAAATTCTGATTTTGGTTATCATGGCGACAGAGATGTTTCATTACTTCCAAGTAATAATCAAACATTAATAGAAACAGATGCAGAAAGAGGTTTAGGCTCAAACTTTCTAACTCAATGCTGGTTCCAATTCAACAACGACAAGCTCTACATAATTACAATCAACGTCAACACAGATAAAATGGACTATTATTCAATTTTTACAACACTTACATCAAAATATGGCGAACCAATATCAATCTCTCCAAAAGAAGCAGTTTGGAAAAATGGTAATGTAACTATGACACTTGAAAAACCATTAACATTAAAATACATCGACAATGAAGAATTCAATTCATTGCTTAAATATTCAAATGTTCCACTTTCACCAACTGAAACAACAAGAAATATGTTCCTAGAAGGACTTTAATATGAAATTTAGATTAAACATAAAATCATTTTTATTTATTTTTATTGGCTTTTTCTTATTTTCAAGTTGCAACAAGAATTCTTCATTAAAGAAAACAGAAATCACTTTTACAAAAAATGACAACTCTACGGTCACTATTGTTGCCGAAATTGCAAAAACTCAAGAAGAAAGAAATTTTGGCTACATGAAAAGAAAGGTCATCAACGATGGAAATGGAATGATTTTTGTTTTTGAAAAAGACCAAATTTTATCTTTTTGGATGAAAGACACCCCTCATCCTCTCTCCATTGCATACATAGACCATAATGGCATAATTCGTGATATTTTTGACATGAAACAATATAGTTTATCAAGCATTGTTAGCAATTCATCAGTAAGATATGCAATTGAAGTTCCTCAAGGTTGGTACGAAAGGAACAACATTAAAATTGGTGATAAAATAGACTACATTGACAAATAAATTAGCAATTCAACAAAATGTTCACAATTAATCGTGTTAAAGTTTACAAAAATTGAACTAATTATCTTTTTCAAGCTTCGTAAGTTCATTCAGTGCAATAACGTCTTTTGGATTATATTCTAGTACTGCTGAAAAATATTTTCGAGCATTTTCTCTTTCACCTTTTGCCAACGCCAAATAACCCAAATTCGAAATAATTTTTGTATCTTCATAATTAATCGAAAGTGCTTTCAACAGACACTTTTCAGCATTTTTTAAATCTTTTTCATTCATATAGCACAATGCCAACTCATTATAAGTATCAGCATTTTCATCGCCATCAACACATTTCAATGATTCATTAAAGGCTGTTTTTGCATCTTCAAATCGTTCTAACTTACGCAAACCCCATCCAAGTAAGAACCATCCACTCCAAATCTTTGAATTATTTTGCAAAAAGATTCTAACTTCATCTATGCCTTTTTCATCTTCATTAGATTTTATCAACTTATATGCATTTTTATAATGAATGTCATCCATGTTTTGCTTTACAATATTATTGATTATTTCCTGAGCTCTTTCTTTTTTATAATCTGCATCAGAACCAATTTCATCGTTAGTTAAGTCACAAGTTAATGCAATATATGTATCGAAACAATCTCTAGCTTCAGAATATTGATTTTTTTTCATGTAATAAAAGCCAGCATTAAAAAAAGCATCAGGAATAGCTGGCTCTGCATCCATTGCAACAGAATAATATTGAAAGGCATCATTATCATAAGCATCTGCATCTTCAGTCAAACTTGACTTTCTGTATGAATCTGCCCTTTGATCCAGAAAAATAGCCATATTCAAAACAATATATTTATCTTCAGGGTCTAAACCTATCAAAGACAAGAAGATTTCTTCTGCAATATCAAAATCCTCATTTTTTGCTTTCAATATTGCAGCTTCACACAATTCTTTTTTTATATTTGGTTTTACTTTATTAATAATACTTCGATAATAACCCAAATTTGGATTTTTCTTATCATAAGCAAGAACAGTTAATATTCCAGCTAAAATTTGTTCAGAAGTCATTTCACTCGGATTAAAATCGTCCGAAGAATCAGAATCCTTTTTTTGAACTGGCAACTGAATTGTGGGGTCAATTTTGAAATCACTATTTTCTATATTAAAATTTTCTGGCAAGTTGATATAATAAATACTTTCCAAATGATTGCTCATACTCATAAATCTTTTCCTTTTTGCTATCCTACCAAGGCATTCTTTTTAATTGTTGTAATATAGTCGTTGATTTTATATTTATACTTCATTGGAATCAAATCAACATCATACTCTACATTTATTACAGAAATATCTTGACGTCCTGGAAAGAAATCTGCATTTAGTATTTTTCCGGGAACTGATATTGCTTCTCCATAATCCAAAAAATCAAAATTGATTTCTATCTTCTTATTTATCAAAAATTTTGGAATTCCAATAGTCATGATTTTTGCACCACAAAACGAAATATCCTTAATTATACATTTACGAGGCACTTTTTCAATATAAGCTATAGTTTCCTCTTTTTCCAAATTCAATTTCCTACAAGATTCCTTGTTTATAACAATTCTATCTTCTTTTCTATTTTTAAAATTCTCGTTTGTCTCTAAGAATTCACCCATTCTCATTATCAACTCATCAGGTGGGCGTTGACTAAAGTTTAGTGTAATTAAAGCTAACTCTTCTTAATTATTATATTTTTTTTTATCCTGAATATTACAATTAACAAAAAAAGAAACAGGATTATTATCTTGATCAATAAAACAATATCTAACACTTATTGAAACATTCTCTTTTACTAACTCTTTGTATGCTCCACTATTTGCACCAACAATTATTTTGCAATTTTGCAAGGAACTTGAATTAATAATACACGGCCATTGAGACCCATTGCATTTTACGTACAGTTGTCTAGGATCAATTCTTAATGATTGTAAATTAACTTTTGTAAAAATTATTTCTCTATCACGAAAGAAGTCATAATATTTCGTAATTTGATAACTATTACTTATGCCCATACCAATTTCCTTTTATTAAACTCTTTCATTAAAAAAAATCCGCCTGTTAAAAAATGTACAGACGGATTTACATACAACACTATAACCCAAAAATTATTGAGCAGTTGCTTCAGCAGCAGGTGCAACTGCAACTGGTGCTTCTTTTCTAGCTTTGTTTTTAAGTGCTGCGTTACAGAACTTACATATTTTTACTTTTGATCCATTAACATCTTGTTCAAAAAGAACTTTGATAGAGTTTTTTCCACAAATTGCACAAACTCCTCTACCATGAGTTGGTAATGTTCTAATTCCTGTTCCACGATGGTTCTTTGACATATCGTTCTCCTTATAATTACAAAGATAAGAATAACTTTTCTTTGTCATTTAAGATCTGAACTTAAAACTTACTCAGCTTTAGGTTCTTCTTTCTTTTCAGCTACTTTTTTTGTTGCAGTTTTCTTTGTTGTAGTTGCTTTTTTAGCTTTTGGAGCTTTTTCTACATCAGATGTAGTCTCTTTTGCTTTTGCAGCTGTTTTCTTTGGTTTTGTTTCTGATTCAGCTTTTACTGTAGCTTTTTTCTCTACTTTTTTAGCAGGTTCTTTTTCTTCAGTATCAAGTTTGTAATCAACTAATTCTAGGATTACAACATCAGCAGCATCACCTTGACGATATCCCAATTTCAAAACGCGAGTGTAACCACCATTACGTTCTTTCATTCTTGGACTTATTTCTGTAAATAGTTTATTTAAGATTTTTTCATCTTGAATATACTTTGCAACTTCACGACGGTTATGAACAGAATCTAGTTTACCACGAGTAATGAGTTTTTCAGCAGCTCTTCTTACTTCAAGTGCCTTAGATTTTGTTGTAGTTATACGTTCATATCTAAATAACGATGTTACCATATTCCGTGACATAGCACGGCGATGTGCCGTTGTACGTGAAAGCGGATTAAAACCATTTTTATGATTCATCTGTCTTTTCCTTCTGCTTTGTTATATTGGCAGCATTCTTAAGATGACTGTAATCTGTCATACCAAGAGTAAGATTCCACTCAAGGAGTTTTTCTTTAATCTCAGCAAGACTCTTCTTCCAAAGTTTCTAGTCTTTGCAATATCATCTTCAGTCTTTTTTGTTAATTCGCCAATTGTACGAATATTTGCATTTTTCAAACAGTTTGATGAACGAACTGAAAGTTCCAATTCTTCAACTTGAGTATTCAAAAGTTTTTGAATTCCTTCGTCTCTTTCATCACTTTCATCAACACCTACAACATCTTTTTCATTAAAGTTTACAAAAATTGCGAAATGATCTTTTGCTATTTTTGCTGCTTCAGCTAAAGCGTCTTCAGGTGAAATACTACCATCAGTCCATATTTCTAATATCAACTTATCATAGTCATTTCTTTGACCGACACGACAAGGTTCAATAGAATATTTAACTTTCGGTACAGGAGTGAAAATTGCATCCATTGCTATTGTACCAACAATCTCAATATAATGCTCATTTGTTTCAGCTGGTACATAACCTCTACCAAGATCGACTTGAACTTCTATATCAAGGTGAGCACCTTCCATCATAGTAAAGATAACCTTATCTTTAGTCATGATTTCAAGCTGACCTTCTTTAGATAAATCCTCGCCTTTTACAATACCAGGACCCTTAAATTCATACTGAATAGTGTCCTCTTCGATATCTTCTGGTAAACGTAATCTTAGTTCTTTCAAATTACTAATGATTTCCAATGTATCTTCTAATACATTTGGAATTGCTTCAAATTCACTTGAAATTACATGTGACACACCACTTTCATCATAAGATGTAATTCGAACTGATGTTATTGCATAGCCTTGAATAGATGACAATAACACTCTTCTGAGAGTATTGCCAACTGTTGTTCCAAATCCTGTTTCAAAAGGATAAGCTGTAAATTTTCCATAGTTCGGATTAGTACTAATGTGTTCAAATGTAATGCCTTTAGGTTTTTTAAAACCCTTAAGCAAGTTTTTACGAGCCATTCGAACTCCTTATTTAGAATAGAACTCAACTATGAGTTGTTCTTTAACTGTGAAATCAATATCACTTCTTACAGATAATGCAACAACTTTTCCAGTGTAAGTTTCTTTGTTCATTTCAATCCAATCTGGAGTTGTTCTATTAGCACTTTTAGTTACGATATCTTTGATACCTGCAGAAGCCTGAGCTTTTTCACTAAGAGCGATAACATCACCAACTTTTACGATATAAGAAGGAATGTTTACTTTTGATCCATTTACTGTAATATGACCATGACCTACTAATTGTCTAGCAGAATCACGAGTCTTAGCTAATCCCATTCGATAAACAACATTATCAAGACGAGATTCTAGAATCTGTAAAAGTACTTCGCCAGTAACACCATGTTTTTTTGTTGCCATAACATAATATTTTTTAAACTGACCTTCCTGAACACCATAAATGAATCTTACTTTCTGTTTTTCACAAAGCTGGATTCCGTATTCAGACTTCTTTCTTCTTGTTTCTTTAGGATTAGTCTTAATTGCTTTATCATAACCCATTACTGTAGGATTAATTCCTAAAGCTTTACATCTCTTTAAAAGAGGCTGTCTTGTTCTTCCCATTTCTAGTCTCCCTAATTACATACGTCGTGTTTTTCTAGGACGACAGCCATTATGAGGAATTGGAGTTACATCAGAAATTGATTTAACTTTTAATCCCAAAGCTCCAAGAGAACGGATAGCGTTTTCACGACCCATTCCTGGTCCCTTTACGAACACATGAACTTCTCTCAAGCCGTAGCTTGCTGCTTTTTGTACAGCTGTTTCTGCAACAGACTGAGCTGCAAACGGAGTGGATTTTTTCGCTCCGCGGAAACCTAGAC
>JAAZCS010000130.1 GCA_012513125.1 Treponema sp.
GAATCCAGGAACTGTTAATTGGGTACACACACATTTCTATCCGATAGACACAACTTTTTATGTAATTCCTAAAAATCTAGTTAGAAGTCTTTATTATCTCTTATATGCTCTCAAAAAACAAGATTTGCCTTCCTTAGCAGCTGATTCTGCAGTTCCGGGACTGAACAGGAACATGGTTTACATGAATAAGATGATTGTTCCGAAAAAAAATATTTTGGATCTTTTCGATGTTTATTTAAATAACATATATCAGAAAATTCAAGTAAATGAAGAACAGTCAAGAGTTTTAGGGTCAATTCTGGATTCTCTTCTTCCAAAACTTATGTCAGGAAAAATTCGTGTTCAAGCTTAATCAAAAAGGAGATTTCAATTGTGGATTCCCAGACATACAGGATGATTGCAATACAGATAGGAGATAGCCTAAAATACTCCACTTCTATCAATGAAATAGATAGAGCTGCAAAATCTGTTTTCTCCTTTAACTGTGAAGACTTTCCTAATAGTTCCATCACTTCTGTCAGAGCACAAAGAATCCATGACTGGATATTGACTTTAGCAAAACAGAAATTAACATTTGATGAGAGAAATAAAGTATTGCATAATTTTCTAGATTTGATTGTTCCTCATGAAGACAAGAAACACATAGACGACATTTTGATGAAAGCTGGTATTTCAGATCTAATTAAGCAGTCAGGTGAATTTACTAACAGAAATTTCCATCCCGAAATTGTGAAAAATTGTAGTAAACTATATTTTGATGGTCACTACTTCCATGCAGTTTTTGAAGCGGCTAAAATTTATCATCAGCTAGTTCAGGACAAATCTCAAAGCGTGAAGGAAGGACAAGATCTGATGCTTCAGGTATGGAATCCAGAAAGGGGAACATTGAAAGTGACAAAATGTGTTTCAAGTACTGATAAAAACGTTCAGGAAGGCATAGCTTTTTTTATCTGCGGGCCTGATGCGCGCGATAAGGAATCCAACTGCTCATGAGCCTGCACACCTCTGGCCAATAACAAAAGAAGAGTGTCTTGATATACTGAGTTTCATTTCTTTTTTGATGAAAAAACTGGATCAGGCAGTGTATTTTAGCCAAAAAAGCAACAATTAAACCAGTTAAAAATGAACTTATTCAAAAATACAATAACCTTTTTTGAGGATCTAATAAATCGAGATAATTCGACTAAGCCAGCATAATAATTCATTCACTAGCATTTCATTAAAGATTAACAGTTAAGAAAACAAAATTAGATAAGTTAATAAAGTTGTGATAGAATGTTTTTAAAAAATAGTTAATGTATGAGAGAATAATAAGGCTGGAACTAAAATGGCAAAAATTAATTTGACTCCTTATGTAATAAAAGTCAGAAGGAAAAGATGTTCTGTAGATGAAAACTTAAAGGATTTATTTGGAACCAGTATTTCCCTTTTTGATATCATTCAAGAAATTACAGTAAACTATCAAAAAAAGCCATTTAAGATGCCTGAGAGCAAGAAAGCTTTGAAGTTTGAAGATAAAATTAAAACTTCAGAAGAGAATCAAGTAAAAATTCTTCAAAATATTTTGTATTATGGAGAATATGGAATTCTAAGAAAAGTAATGGATACAAATACAGGAGTTATAGACCCAAAACTGATTGAAGCTGATAAATCTCCAGTTTTTGACTTAACATTCACATATTTTCAAGATGAGTTAATCCTAAACCAGAGTTATATTATTGCTCAGTCTTATTCAAACAAAGGATATAAAACAGTATTTAAGAGTCTATTAGAATCCGAAATTAAGATAAAATTTGGAGAAGATATTACTGTTGAAATAAATTCAATTTTATCTTCGGGTTTAGCAAATTTGATAAGAAAAGGAGGAAGGATAGTAGATATAACATTTACAGCGCATAAGGTATCAAAAGATTCGACAGACATTTTATTAGATGAAAACTCAAATAATCATATAATGGTTGAAAATGCTGGAAGTTTTAGTATCTCATTATCTTCATCTAGAAACAAGAGTTTGATCTCAGCAAGTCTTGATAAAGCAAGAGAGTTTGAAGACTCTTTAAAAAAGGTAGTTCTTAACGCAAAAGAATCTCCTTTTTTTGAAGTTACTAAAAGTGAGTTAAGTGAAATAAAAGTA
>JAAZCS010000131.1 GCA_012513125.1 Treponema sp.
CAACAGGAATTTGAGGAGGCATTTGAACGATAGAAAGCAACGAATCCATTCCTCCAAGTCCATTTGAATTTGTAGAAATACATTCAAGGGGAACACCAATAACAGGTATTGTTGTAATTCCTGCTATTACTCCAGGTAATGCTGCTGCAAGACCTGCTCCCGCAATAATGACTTCACACCCATCTTTTTCAACTTTGTGAACTATATCTCTTAATAATTCACCAGCTCTATGAGCAGAAATTATGTAGGCTTTATAATCTACAGAGAATTCTTTAAGCACATCAGCGGCTTTTTTCATCTTCTCTGTGTCAGATTTAGACCCGAAAAAAATTGCAACTTTCATATTAGATTTATAGCATAAACAGAAAAATCTATCAAGAAAAATACATTTATGCACTTTTTTATAGAAAGTTAGACTTTTTTATGCTAAAATCCATCATTATGGCTTCAATAACAGTCCATGACGGATTTCCAGGATTATATGGATCTGTCTTAACTTCAGAAGGTGTCTTTTTTTCTATCTATAGCAAGTCTGCTAAAAGTATTTCTTTGATTTTATTTTCAAACGAAAACGATAAATTACCATCTAAAACAATCGATTTTAATCCTCAAAAAGATAAAACAGGAGATATTTGGCATATTTTCGTAAAAGGATTAAAGGCTGGTGCTTTATATTTGTATAAAATAGATGGTTCTTATGATCCTCCAAAAGGTTTGAGGTATAATAAGGCAAAATATATTCTTGACCCTTATGCAAAAGCGTTGACTATTGGTTCTATTTTTGATTCATACAATCTACAACGTAAATCTGGCACTTTGAATATGAAAACTGGAGAATTATCTGATTTATCAAATTTTCCAAAATGTGTTGTTATTGATGATAAATTTGATTGGGAAAATGATCTTCCTCTTAATTATCCATTGGACAAAACTATAATTTATGAAATGAATTTACGAGGATTTACTGCATCAAAAACTTCAAATGTTACAGAAAACGGAACTTATAAAGGTCTTACACAAAAAATTGATTATTTGAAAAAACTTGGAATTACATCTGTTGAATTATTACCAATTTTTGAATTTGATGAAAACGAAAACAATAATATAAATCCTAAAACAGGTGCCAAGCTAGTAAATTTCTGGGGATATAGCACTGTTGCTTTTTTTGCCCCAAAAAGTTCTTACGCTCATGATAAACGTCCAGGTCAATCTGTTAATGAATTTAAACAGATGGTAAAAGAAATGCACAAAAAAGGGATAGAGATTATTCTTGATGTTGTGTTTAATCATACTGCGGAAGGTAATGAGGCAGGTTACACATTTAGTTTTAGGGGAATTCAAAACGACGTTTATTATCTTTTGCCAAAAAATGAAAAACAATATTACATGAATTATTCCGGCTGTGGTAACACTGTTAATTGTAATCATCCTGTAGTTACTGAGTTTATTCTAAACTGCCTTAGATATTGGGTTTATGAAATGCATGTTGACGGTTTTCGTTTTGATCTTGCTTCCATTTTAACAAGAGATCAGTTTTCCATGCCGATGGATTTGCCATTTTTGACAAATGCTATCAATGAAGATCCACTTCTTTCTAAAACAAAAATAATTGCTGAACCATGGGATTGTGGTGGCGTTTATCAGTTGGGGCATTTTCCTGGTGGAAATAGATGGAGCGAATGGAACGGCCGTTTTAGAGATGATATCCGCCGTTTTATCAGGGGTGACGAAAATGTTGTTACAGCTGCGGCTACAAGAATTGCTGGAAGTTCAGATTTGTTCAATCATGATAAAAAAAGTCCTCTTTCGTCTATCAACTTTATCACTGCACATGATGGCTTCACCTTGAATGATTTAGTGAGTTACAACTACAAACACAATGACGAGAATGGAGAAGATAACAGAGACGGTTCTGATGATAATTTAAGCTATAATCATGGATTTGAAGGTTTTTGTACTAATCCAAAAATTGAAGCTTTACGACTAGTCAAAATTAAGAATTTCCTAGTATATTTGTTTGTTTCCCAAGGTGTGCCAATGCTTACGGCTGGCGATGAAATGAGAAGAACTCAAAACGGAAATAATAATGCCTATTGTCAAGATAATGAAATTGGTTGGATGAATTGGGATTTAGAAAAGAAAAATGAAGGACTTGTTCGGTTTACTTCAAAGTTGATAGAATTACGAAAAAATCATAATATCTTTAGAAGGGATTCATTTTTCCAAAATCAAAATGAAAAGTCTGATAAACAGGAAATATCATGGTATAATTTTTCTGGAAAAAATCCTGAATGGAGCAAAACTAACAGATTTTTGGGTTTTGAATTAAAGGGATTATCTTGTGATTTTTATGTTGCAACGAATACTGACATCTATGATTTAACAATTAATGTTCCGGCTTTACAAAATAATAAAAAATGGTTCCGAGTTGTTGATACTTCGCTCAATAGTCCGGATGATATATTGGATAGTGGCAAAGAAGAATGTATTTTGGATCAAAAGAAATACGTTCTGCTTTCAAATGCTACAATAATATTAATGAGTAAATAAAATTAATAAAAAAAGTAACATTGCTGTTATTAGTTTTTATATAAAAGTTTGCATTGCAGGCTTTAAAAATAGGAGATTTTGATGGAATTTAATGCTAATGAATTTAAAGAAAACCTATCTGCCCGTCTTAGAAGACAATATGGAAAAGATATTTCTCAAGCTAATAAACATGATTTGTTTGATGCGGTTTCTGCGTCTGCACTTGAATTGATTATGCCAAATTGGATGGAAACGAGACAGCAGTATGAAAAGAAAAACACAAAGCAACTTTATTATTTGTCTGCTGAGTTTTTGATGGGGCGTGCGTTAAGTAACAACTTGATGAATGCAAAGATAAAAGATGCCGTAATAGAAGTTCTTCAAGGAATGAATATCGATTTTAATATGATAGAAGATGAAGAACCTGATGCTGGACTTGGAAATGGCGGTCTTGGTCGTTTGGCTGCTTGTTTCTTGGATTCATTGGCAACTCTTGATTATCCAGGTCACGGATATGGAATCCGTTATGAATATGGAATGTTTGAACAAAAAATTCAGGATGGATATCAAGTAGAATATCCTGATAATTGGTTAGCACATAGAAATCCTTGGGAAATTAAAAGAAGCGATTTGGCTGTAACAGTAAAATTCGGTGGAAATATTTCTTATGGAAAAACTCCAGATGGTCAGCCACGTTTTTATATAGAAAATTCAGAAGATGTAACTGCAACTCCTTATGATGTTCCTGTAATCGGCTATGACACAAAAACTGTCAATACGCTTAGATTATGGTCTGCAACTTCTCCTAATGGATTTGATTTGCAACTTTTTAACAACATGGAATATAACCGAGCTGTAGAAAGACAAAATAGTGCAGAAAATATCAGTCGTGTACTTTATCCAAATGATAATGGACCTAGCGGAAAAGCATTAAGATTAAAACAGCAATATTTCTTCAGTTCTGCATCTCTTCAGGATTTAGTTCGCCATTATGTTGCAGATCAAGGAACTGATTTTTCTAAGTTTGCAGAATTAAATGTAATCCAATTAAATGATACTCATCCAGTAGTTGCAATTCCTGAATTAATGCGTATTTTGCTTGATGATTACAATTTGGGCTGGGAAAACGCTTGGTCTGTTGTTACAAAAACTTTTGCATATACAAACCATACAATTTTGGCTGAAGCATTGGAAAAATGGCCAATCAGTATTTTTAGTGGTCTTCTTCCTCGTATTTATCAAATTGTTGAAGAAATCAACCGTCGTTTGTTAATCGAATTGCGTCAGAAATATCCAAATGATTATGAAAAACATCAATCAATGTCTATTATTCATAATGATAAAGTTTATATGGCTTGGCTTGCAATTCATTCATGTTTTAGCGTAAACGGAGTTGCTGAACTTCATACAGAATTGTTGAAAACATCGGAACTCAAATGCTGGTATGATTTATATCCAGAAAAATTTAACAATAAAACAAATGGAATTACACAAAGAAGATGGTTGTTGAATGCTAATCCAAAACTTTCTGATTTTATTACAAAAAGAATTGGTTCTGGTTGGGAAAAGGATTTAACAAAATTAAAAGGACTTGAAAAATATGTTGATGATGACGAATCATTGTCAGAATTAGCAAAAATCAAAATGGATAATAAGCAGATTCTTGCAGATTATTTAAAACATAGTCAAAATGAATTCCTTGATCCAGATAGCATTTTTGATGTTCAGGTAAAACGCCTTCATGAATATAAAAGACAATTATTGAATGTTCTTCATATTATGTATTTGTATAATCGCCTTGTTGAAGATCCAAATTATAATCCGCCAGCAAGAACTTTCCTTTTTGGAGCAAAAGCGGCTTCGGGTTACCGACGTGCAAAATCTATTATTAAATTGATAAATACTGTTGCAGAAAGAATTAATAATGATAGAAGAGTAAGAGGAAAATTAAGAGTAGTTTTTGTTGAGAACTATAGAGTAAGTGTAGCTGAAAAGATTTTCCCAGCGTCAGATGTTTCTGAACAAATTTCAACAGCTGGTTTTGAAGCGTCAGGAACTTCAAATATGAAATTCATGGTGAACGGAGCTCTAACTCTTGGAACTATGGATGGTGCAAATATTGAGATTGTTCAAGAATCTGGAGAAGAAAATGCTTTTGTGTTTGGTTTAACAACTGAAGAAATTAAACAGATGGAAAAAGAACATTCATATAATCCACAAAAGTTTATTGAATGTAATCCAAATTTAACAAAAGTACTAAATCAGCTAGTTGATGGCACATATGATCCAACTCATCAATTGTTCAAAGAACTTTATGATTCATTGGTTTATGGTGTTGAAGGTCAGCGTCCTGATGTTTATTACATTTGTGCCGATTTTGATGCTTATTGCAAAGCTCAGGAAAAAATTGCCGTTGCATATGAAAACACAAAACTATGGTCAAAAATGGCTTTAATTAATATTGCAAATAGTGGAAAATTCTCATCAGATAGAACTATTGAAGATTACGTTAGAGACATTTGGCACTTAAAAAAGGTTGTAATTAAATAGTAAAAAATAACTAAAATCATTAATGAAAAAAGGAATTTGTTTATAACAGATTCCTTTTTTTTTCTAATTCGGCTAGAATCCATTCCATGAAAAATCAAAAATCAATAGTATTTTTATCTTCATTCGGGCTGATTCTAACTGCCTGTTTCTGGGGTTTTGGATTCGTTGTTGTAAAAGATAGTCTGAATTATATTGGTTCAATTTATATGGTAACCTTTAGATATACACTTGCGGCAGTTTGTTTAAGCCTTATTTGCTTTAAAAAGTGGAAATTGATTAGCTGGCGTTATATTAAAGATGGTTGTATTACTGGAACTTTCTTATTTTTAGGATATGTCGTTCAAACTATCGGATGTAGCTATACAACTGCTGGAAAAAATGCCTTTTTAACTACTATTTATGTTATTCTCATCCCTTTCTTTTCTTGGATTCTTTATAAAAAGAAACCAGAATGGTACATTTTTGTTGCAGCTATTTTATCAATTACTGGAATTGGTTTTCTTTCACTAAGTTCAGATGCTTCTTCACTGTTGAAGATTAATAAAGGTGATTTGCTGACTTTGTTATGCGGTGTTTTTTATGCCTTGCATATAATGTGGACATCTCACTGTAATTCACAAGGTGACGATCCGTTGTTTTTAACTATGCTTCAATTTACATTTGCCGCAATTTTTGGTTGGATTCTATCACCAATTTTTGAAGGCACTCAATCTTTGCATTTGCTTGGAAACTCAAGAGTAATAATTTCAATTTTGTATTTGGGAATCTTTAGCACAATGATTGCGTTCAGTTTGCAGAATTTGGGCTTGAAATATGTAAAACCGTCATTGGCATCGTTGTTTTTGTCATTTGAATCGGTGTTCGGCGTTGTTTTCAGTATGATTTTCTTGAAAGAAAGCTTGAGTGTAAGAATGGTTTTTGGTTGTGTCTTGATTTTCTTGGCGGTTGTCCTTGCAGAAACTAAGTTTCAATTCTTTGGCAAGAAAAAAGAGAATATTGTATCTTAACGCTTAAAATGTTATTATTTGTTTTTATTTTAACAATAAAAGAGGTCTTATGAAAAAGTTTTTAAGAATTTTAGCTACAGCTTTAGTTTTGAGCTGTTTATTTGTATCTTGTTCAAAAAGCAAGGTTGTAATCAATACAGCTGCTGATTTAAATGGTAAAAAAATTGGTGTTCAAACTGGAACAACTGGTGAAATGTGGGTTCAGGACAATGTTCAGAATGTTTCACTTTCATCTTTCAAAACAGGAATTGATGCATCTTTGGATTTGAAGAACGGTGCAATTGATGCTGTAGTTCTTGATGAACTTCCAGCAAAAGAAATTGTATCAAGAAATTCAGATTTAGTTATTATTGATATGGATTTGGCAACAGAAGAATATGCAATCGCTGTTAAAAAAGGAAATACAGAATTACTTTCACAAATTAATCAAACAATTAATGAGATGAAAAATAATGGTGAATATGTTTCTTTAGTAAACGCTTTTATGCCAGTTGATGGAAACATTGTTATTCCTGCAACAGAAAAATCATCTAGTTCAAAAGTTGTAAAACTTGGAACAAACGCTGCTTTCCCTCCATTTGAATATGTTGAAGGAAAAGATATTGTTGGTTTTGATATTACAATGGGTGAAAAAATTGCAAAAACAGCTAATGCTCAGCTTGAAGTTGTAGATATGGCTTTTGACAGTCTTATTCCGGCTTTAGCTTCTGATGCAATTGATTTTATTGCAGCTGGAATGTCTGTTACAGATGAACGTAAAAATAATGTAGATTTCTCTGTTCCTTATTATCAGTCAAAACAAGTTGTAATTGTTCGTAAATAGTTAATTTTGTAAGAACGTCATACTTTTTGGCGTTCTTATTTTTTTAAAGGAAAAATAGTGTTTCAATCTTTTATAGATACAATGATATCCGGTGGGCGGTGGCAATTGATTTTCCAAGGGTTGGGAATTACGTTGCTGATTGCTGTTTTTGCAATTTTAATTGGTACAGTCTTGGGTTGTATTTTCGCCTTGATGAAGGTATCAGAAAATAAATTACTGAAATGGATTGCCGAACTTTATACAACAGTTTTACGCGGAATTCCGTTGGCAACTCAACTGATGATTTTTTATTTTGTAATTTTTGCTCCTTTGGGGATGAACAGGCTTGTTGTTGCAATTCTAGCTTATGGAATAAATTCCGGGGCTTATTGTACAGAAATATTCAGAGCTGGAATTCAGGGAATTGATATTGGTCAGACGGAAGCTGGCCGTTCTTTGGGTCTTACAAAACAACAAACTTTATTTAAAATAATTTTGCCTCAAGCTGTTAAAGCAGTTTTGCCAACGTATACAAGTGAATTCATTGTTCTAATAAAAGAAACATCTGTTGCAAGCTTTATTGCTGTAATGGATTTAACAAAAGCCGGTGATATGATTCGTAACGCTACATACAACGCATGGATTCCATTATTGACTTGTGCAGTTATTTACTTAATTCTTACTGTGGGATTAACAAAATTATTTGCTAGATTTGAAAAGAGGATGGCAAAAAGTGATAGAAGTTAAAAACCTAAAAAAGAATTTTGGAAGTCTTCAAGTAATAAAAGATATTTCTGTTAATATTGAAAAAGGTAAAAAACTTGTAGTTATTGGACCATCTGGTTCTGGTAAAAGTACATTTTTACGTTGTTTGAACAGACTTGAAGTTCCTGACGGTGGAACAATTCTATTTAAAGGAATTGATATTACAAATCCGTCTACAAATATTGATTTATGCAGACAAAAAATGGGAATGGTTTTTCAACATTTTAATTTATTCCCACATTTGACTGTTATGCAGAACATAACTCTTGCCCCAACAACATTAAAGTTGCAATCGGTGGAAGAGGCAAAAGAAAACGCATTAAAACTTTTGCAAAGAGTCAGCTTGACAGATAAAGCAGATTCTTATCCTTCAACTTTATCTGGCGGGCAAAAACAAAGAATTGCTATTATTCGTTCTTTGGCTATGAATCCTGATGTAATGCTTTTTGATGAACCAACTTCAGCATTAGATCCAGAGATGGTTGGCGAGGTTCTTTCTGTAATAAGAGATTTGGCTCATGAAGGAATGACTATGGTTGTTGTTACTCACGAGATGAGATTTTCTAGAGATGTAGCTGATGAGATACTTTTTGTTGATAATGGCTATGTTTTGGAAAGAGGTAATCCTGAAGAAATATTCCAAAATCCAAAAACAGATAGACTGAAGTTATTTTTGGAATCAGTTTTGTAAAAAAAAGGTAATAATACTTAATAAAATAAGTAAAATTTGAGAAAAAAGGTCTAAAGTTACAATTTAACTTTGGTTAATTCGCATTTTGAGCACTTAGCATTTATTGACAGTTACTTAAAACTTCATATAATTGTAAATAATTAGTTTGATGTGAGAGTAAAAACTAATTTATGATTTGATAATTACGTAGCATTAGGGATGTCGGAGTTCCAAGTGGAGAGTTATTGTTATTTACAGACTGAGAGTGTTTGTTAAATAAACAGAAATTAAAAAAAGTTTTAATGTGTAAGAAGGCAGTTTACTAAAAGGGGAAGATTTTAGTATATCTGCTTTTTTATTTTAACCGTGTTCATTCAACAAAACGTTTGCTTTTAATAACAAAACAACTTTATAGAAAAAAGATTACAGAATATGAAAAATATATCTTGCATTGAAACACAATAAAAAAACTATTATAATAAAAATATGAGTACTCACAAAACAATTGATGAACAGACTTTACAGAATCTGTTATATTTATCACGTCTTTCTCCGGAAAGTACAAATATTGAAATCCTCAAAAAACAAGTTGACGACATAATTGGATATTTTGAAATTCTTTCTAAATATGATGATAGTGAAAATCCTTATGATGCTTATCCTTCAACAAAAGTTGAAGCTCTTCGCAATGATGAAGTAGTTCCTGGTCTTGAGATGCACGATGTAAAAAAAGTTTCAAAAGATTTTATGGACGGTTATTTCCAAGTACCAAAAGTATTGGGCGAAGGTGCTTAAATTTTTAAAGTGAGAAACTTATGATATATACAATAGACGAAACAAGAAAAGCTTTGAAAAAAGGCGAAATTACAAGTAAAAAATTAATTTCAGATTCAATAGAAAACTTTGAAAATGATAAAAACAGCAGGATTCCTTTGAATGCATTTTTGGAAATGTATGATGATGCTGTTACAAAGGCCGAATGTGCTGATAAAGAGATTGAAGAAGCTAGAAAAAACGGAACTTTAGACAAACTTTTTGAAGAAAAACCATTGTTGGGTCTTCCTTTTGCAGTTAAAGATAATATTTCTGTAAAAGGTAAAAAACTAACTTGCGCTTCAAAGATTTTGACTGGTTATGTTGCTCCTTACAATGCAACTGTAATTTCCAGATTGGAAAATGCTGGTGCCATTCCTTTGGGACGCTGCAATCAAGATGAATTTGCAATGGGTTCTTCAACTGAATATTCATGTTATGGTCCAACAAGAAATCCAATAAATAGAGACTATGTTTCTGGTGGTTCTTCCGGCGGTTCAACAGCTGCTGTTAGTGCAAATCAAGTTTTATTCGGACTTGGAACAGAAACTGGTGGTTCTGTTCGTTTACCTGCAAGTTATTGCGGAATCTACGGATTAAAGCCGACTTACGGTGTTTTGAGCCGCTGGGGTGTTGTTGCTTATGGTTCAAGTTTGGATCAAGTTGGAATTTTGGGACATACACCAAGTGATATTGCAACACCTTTGTCTGTTATGGCTGGCGTTGATGTTTATGATGACACCTCTACTGATTTAAAAGATGTTGCTGAATTAAGAAATCTAAAAGCTTTAAGTGAAAACGAGTTCAAACAGTTAAAAGTTGCTATTCCTCGCCAGTTCTTGGAAACAAAAGGTTTGGACAAAGATGTTTCTGCTATTTTTGAAAATACAAAAAAATGGTTTGAAGCTAAAGGTGCAAAAATTGAAGTTGTTGATTTGCCAATTTTGGACGCATCGATTGCAAGTTATTACGTAATTGCTTTGTCTGAAGCTGCTTCTAATTTGAGCCGATTTGATGGAATCCGTTACGGAAACCGTATTGATGAAGGCAAGGGTTATGATGAACTTTATGTTACAACAAGGTCGAATGGTTTTGGTCCTGAAGTAAAGCGAAGAATTGTAATTGGAAATTATGTTCTTTCTGAACAGTTCAGCGGTGACACTTACAAAAAAGGAATGACTGTTCGTTCTAGAATTCAAAAAGAGATTGCTGCTTTGTTTGAAAACTACGACATCATTTTGTGTCCAACTTGTCCAACTC
>JAAZCS010000132.1 GCA_012513125.1 Treponema sp.
TCTGTTTGAGTGGCACAAAGATTAAAATGAGAAATAATAATAACCATAATATTATTGAAATGATTAATGAAACTTCGGATGACTTATTTTTTTTTAGATAATTAATCAAATTTGACAAAATCAAATTCATTTCTTAGTTGCAGTCCTTAAATTAATAACAGAAAAACCGCTTTCTCTGATAATATCGAAAATATTTACAATTTTTCCGTTTGTAACTTCAGATTCAGCTTCAATTACAATTGGAAAAGCTTGTCGTTCTATATCTTTCACATCATATTCAATTAATTCAGTCTTCAAACTATCAATATCAACTTTTTTTTCATTGAAATAAATATCATTATTTTCAGTCATTAATATTGTAATTCCTTTTGAATTCTCACCGGATGCAGTTTTGCTTAATGGAAGATTCAATTTAATTGCTGGCAATAATGCAAATGTAGTTGAAACTAAAAAAAACAAAATCAATTGAAAAACAATATCAATCATTGGAGTCATATCAATTGTAGAGCTAATTCCATTTTGTTGAATTTTACATTTCATTTTACCCTACCTTCAATTTTTAAAATTACGGTTGTTACATATGCTTCCATTTCAGCAATTTTTGATTTTACTTTTGAAACAAAATAATTATGGAAAATCAATGACGGAATAGATACACATAAACCTGCTACAGTTGTAACTAAAGCTTCTGCTATGGCACTTGCAAGTAAAGCAGGATCTCCCATTGTTCCACCGTTGCCCAAAACATTAAATGCTTTCATATTTCCAGTTACTGTACCTAGCAAACCTAATAAAGTCGCAATATTTGCAATTGTTCCCAAAGGCGTAATAAAACGTTCAAATTGCGGAACATTCAGCGTCATTTCTGATTCAACAACTTCTCTCAAATCATTTTCTGCATAACGTCTTGATTCAATTGCCTTTTTTACAGATAAAGACGTTGGTGTTTGTGCGATAAAACAATCGTTTAAGCATTTTTCATAATCATTGGAAAATAAATGCTCTTCCAAGTCTTTTACAAATTTTGTATCTTTCTTTTTCAAAGAAATAAAATAATATATTCGTTCAATGATTATAAAAGTAGCCAAAAAACCACATATAATTATTGGAATAATAAAAAAACCACCTGATTTTAAAACACTAATCATATTTTCACCTATTCTAGAAATTTATTTTTGTAGAAACATTCACACTACCACCACGAGCAGCATAATATTTTTGGAAACTTCTTTTTTCACCTTTAAATAATTTTACAAGATCATCTAAACTTACATTCAATTGTATTTTTGAATTTACTTTTATAAAGCTTGCAACTCCAATATTTGGCATAGAATCATAAGCAGCTGGACTATATTCAATACTGCCTGTTAATCCCCAATTATCACTTTTTAAACCTGTTTCAAGCAAAAAAGTATTATATTCTTCTAAAATTGGACAATCTAACCAATTTGCCTTCCAATCAACATTAAACAAAAACAGTTTATACAAAATAGAAAATCGTAAATCTGTCTTTAAAATATGCTGTTCTTTCATTGTGTATGTATATAAACCATTTTTCATGTTCGAAATATCATAATCGGGATACCATTCGCCATTTCCATACAATGTTTTTTCGTAATCAACGTCCAACTTCAATTCCATTGTATTGATTATTGGAACAAAAAGATTTCCTTTTAAATAAATATTTGAAGTTTCATAAGGAATAATTGAAATTGCTGAAAAATCATATTTTTTTTCTAAATCAGAAACTAAATTATGAACAGATTTAACACCACCTTCTACTTTAAAATCCATCTTTTTTGTTGAAAAATACACTGGAAAATCAAAATTAACACCAATGGTAAAAGGAATAATAAAACTATTTTGTCCTATATGATCTCCAATAACCAAAGAAACATTTGCAAAAAGCTTTGAAAAATCATTCTTCCATTCAGAAATTAAAGTGAATTCACCACGGTTCAATCTGTTACCTGTATTTAATTCGTATATTTCCGAAATTGAATTATTGATATTATATTCAAAATCATAGTCAGCTTTTACTCCAAACACAAATTGATCAATTTTCCGTTCTACATAAACATTTGGAGATAACGAAATCATTACATTATTCGAAATCCAAGGATTTTGCACAATTACTGATGAAGTGTAATTCATAATTGTAGAAAATCTATCATAAACTTCACCATCTACTCCTGTATACAAAAAGAAACCATTTGGAAATTCCAGATTTATGTTTCCAAAAACATTTCCAATTTCTTTATTTATATCGCTTATATTTACAGACTTATTTTGCAAACCATTTCCCTGATCATAAAATGAAGCACCTATTTTTATTTGAGCTTCATTCAGATTGAATTCTTTTTCAATTAAAGCACTTGTTAATCTGTCATTATAACCAGAAGATAAATTATTATTTGCATAGCCATTCATCGAAGTGTGTTTAAAATCAATTTTAAATGGATTTTGACCATAAATAGTATAAATACAAAAATTCCCATCAAAACCAAGAGGATAAGTAGCTCCAATTAGTCCTTCAATAGCAAAAGTCCTCTCCATCTCTCTTTTTTCATTTTCAATAAGATTTTCTTTATCCGATTGAGATGATGAAGGCATTACTATTTTGATATCATTTGACTTATTATCTATAGTAATTATAGTTGAAAAATCAGGCAAATCATTCTCACTAGCTTTTAGCGTTGAACCTTCCACATCAGTTTTCAAATCAGGCACATAAACTGATGTATCACTTTCAGAAAAACCCGCATACAAAATTGTTGATATCATTATAAAAATTATTAGTTTCTTATTCATATTTTCATTTTCCTCCGTTTATCTTAATAAGGCATCTACCCTTTTTGCCTGAACACTTTGTGGATAAATCTCTTTCAACAAAGCCGCCGTTTCAGCTGCATCAATATTTTTTTTGGAAGAAACAAAAGAAACAACTGCACTATACAATGATTCAGCGGCCTTTTGTGAATTGTTATTTTTTCTAAACAATTCAGCTGCTTTCAAAAATAAAGTTGATGCTTCGTCATTTTCATAGATTGAATTCTTATATTCGCCAATTATTAATGCATTTTCGGCAATGTATTCACTTTCAGTTTCTGTTTTTTGATTTTGGTAAATAGATTGAGCTAAATTATATGCTCTTTCTTTTGTTTGATTATTCTGATTTAAAAGAATAGCAATTTCAGTTCCGACGATTCTTCCTTCTTTTGTTTTATTAAAACCTAGAATTTCATATTCAGCATATTTTTCAGCAATTTCAATATTTTCTCCATTCTGAACTTTTTTCAAAATTGATTCCATTTTTTGAATATTGTCTTTTTTACTTTCGCTTGCAAATTCTTTAAGCATTTTTTGAGCATAATATAAAGACTCGCTATAATTCTTTTTTTGATAATTTGCATTCATTAGATTTTTATAAGCCGCGTACAAATAAACACTTTCTGAATAGTTTTTTACTAGATTTTCATTTTGAATAATCGATTTATCAATTTCATTTAATCTTAAATTGCATTCACCGGCAAAATAATAAGCAGAATCACCATAAGAACCTTTTGGATATACATACAAATAAGACATAAATCTTTCTACTGCTGTTTTATAATCTTGCTTTGTAAAAAACATTTCTCCACAATGATACATTGCACTTTCTGCCAAAGATTCATTTGGAAAATCTTTTGAACATTTTCTATAAAGTTCATCAGCCTTTTTTATATTGTCTTGTTTTTCATAAATTTCTGCAGATTTTATAATTGCTTTTAAACCAAAAATAGATTTTTCATTCAAATAAGGCTGCAAAATAGCCAATGCTTTATTATATTCATTTGCATCAGAATAGATTTCACAAGCAAAAAGAACAGCATCATTTTTATCTATTCCTTTTGATTTTTCAACCATTCGTTCAACATAAATTACGGCGTTATTATAATCCTTTGAAATTAATGCTATTTTTGCACAAAACTGATTTGCCTCATATTCATGAATTTTTATTTCATTTGATTTTAAATAATTTTGAAAAGATTCATATGATTTATCATTTTTGTTTTGTTGATATTGTGAATAGCCTAGATAAAAATAAGCATTTACATTAAAAGAAGAATTTGAACACAAATCGACATATTTTTGCATGTGATTTTCAGCTTCATTCCATTTTCTTAAATTTACAGAACACAATCCCTTAATATAATAAGAAACAGAATCATCAATTTGCTCGCAAACTGTTTGGCATAAATCATAATTTCCTGCAAAAAAAAGCAATTGTGCATAATCAATACAATTAGCAGAAGGAAGAATCTTTCTTTTATACAAATCGGAAAATATAGAAAGAGCCTCATCAGTTTTGTTCAAGCTTTTATAAATTTCAGCTTTCAATAATTCATGCTCATAATCGTAATTTCTTTGACGCACTTTTTGCATTAGCGATTCACTTTCAGCATATTTTTGTTGTTCAAACAAGGAAATTGAACAATAAAAGATATCCCTATCGCTTGGATTCACTATTTTTTTATAAATTGACTGAACTGTTGAATATTCACCTTTGTACAATCTGCATTGAAGATTAATTGAATTAAATAAATCACTTGCAATAGAACTTTTTAATGAATTAACTTCATTTTTAAGTTGATTTAATAATTCCAGAATTGAGTTTACTTGTGCTAAAACATCATCATCAGTTTTGCACCCCACAGTAAAAGGTGGCAATTTTTTCGCTTGATTTTGAAAACCTTCTAACTTCAACAGACTTTCTGTTTTTGATAATTCATTTAGCACATTCTTTTTAAAATCAACATTATCATCCTTTTCTGCAATCAAAAACAAATCTTTACTTTTTTGATAATCACCTAAATTGAAATAAGATAATCCAACAAAATAAGAAATTCTATTTAAATATTTTTCATTTATTTTTGTTATATCAAGTTTATTATAAACACTTACACTTTTTTGATATAATTCTAAATTATTGTACGAAGATAATAATTTCTGCAAAGCTTCATAATAATCAGCTTCGTCATAATTATTTCCAGAAGAAACTATTTTTCCCAAAAGAGGAAGTGCATTTTCATATTTACCTTTTTCATAAAATATTCTTGAAGCATAAAGAACAGATTGATAATAATAATAATCCTTTTCTTTTTTTTCATACATTTTGCAAACATCATAAAAAAGATTTAACGCCTTATCATCATTGTGTTTTATGTAAAATTCTTTTGCGTTTATATAAGTTGAAACTTCATTTTTTTCTTGTGAAAAAAGAAATGAAAATGAACAAGCAAAAAAGATACAATTAGTAAGTATAAATATCTTTTTAATCTGGGAAAAACTGTTCAGACGAACGTACTTTTGTAAGATAAACAAAATCACCACCATATATCATTAGAAAATCATCCAAGGATAATAATCTTCCATTAATAAAAACATTGCAGAAAAAAGAACCATCAGTTTCAAAATATGGAAAAAAAGCAACACACTCATTAAAAGCTTTAATTTCCGGAGAAACACTTTGATCAGTTCCTCTAATTGCACCAATAAAAAAATTATCAGGTTCAGATGATGCTAAAACATAAAGAAGAGATTTTAACACCATAACTGAATATCCTGAATCTTCAATAAAAGCTACAGTATTTATAATTCCATTTGGAGTTATTGTCGATGCAAAAGGATTTATCTTTACATCAACTCCCGATTTGTTATAAAGATATTTTCGCCCTGTATAGACAGAAATAATACCTGAAGAAAGATTTCTTACCCAATTCAATGAAAAATATAAATCATAAATTTGCGATAAAACACCTTGTCGACCATTATCTTTTACGTTTACTGTTTCTGTTATCAAAGGACTTCTTTTTAATTTTCCTCCAGCAATAGGTTCAACAAGCCCATCTGCTATCCATTTAACAAATCCAGCTGATGAAAGTTGCAATTTATTTGTATGTATTTCACTCTCACTAAACGCTTTTCCATTGCTTATGTGAACTAAATTATTATTTTCATCAATCATTGCGTCTTCGGTGTATTCGATTGAAGGCAACTTCTCTTTTATTACAGCACACATTTGCTTTGAACTGTGATATAAATCGGGAAAAGTTTTTACATACTTCCAAGGAAAGATATCTTTTGTAATATTTATTGCGTCATTTAAAGAGGCTTCATAAAATGTTGAAAAAGGAACACCTGTTGAAGCACCTTTTACAGCATAATTATCAAAAATTACCATATCCGCAAGGGATGTTTTTCCATTTGGCGAAAATTGAATATAAACATCGCTGTCTTTTTTAAAATAGTAACGTATTCGCAACGGTCGGTCATCTTTTTTATTCTTAATAAGAACCCAACTGCCCTCGATATCTCCAGGATAAACATCTTGCCGTTCTGTATGCTTTCCTTTATCAGAATAAACATCAACATCTATTACAGAATGAGGTGCAACAAATATTTTATATGTTGAATCATCCTCTTCAAGACGAACTTGAAATTCTTCTCCTATTTCATTGTAAAGAATTGTTGGTTTTGATGTTCTTACCCCATTCAATGACGATTCAAACCACTCTTCAATCAAATTTGTTCTAATATCAGAAGAATCGGGAATATTGGAGAAATAATCATCTGCAAAAACAAAAACTGAAAGCGAGACGATACTGAATATTAAACAAATAAGCTTTTTTTTCATAAATCCACCAATATTAATTCACTTCTACATTCCAGAAGGATCCGTATCTGTGAAACTACTTCCTTCAGACAACCGAATTTCAGGTTTCACTAAAGAACCATCCTTCATTTTTATAAGCCCATCTGCATTTTCATCAGGATGTTTTCCAATAGGAGCATTAGACAAAAGAAGCTTCAATCTGTTTAATTGATTAACCTCAGAACTACCCGGATCATAATCAATCGCACTTATATTTGCATTAGGGAAACGTCTTCTTAATTCTTTAATCATTCCTTTTCCGGTAACATGATTAGGAAGACAAGCAAAAGGCTGAACACATGCAATACTTGGAGCACCTTCTTTTATCAACTCAACCATTTCGGCAGTCAAGAACCAACCTTCACCAGTAATATTTCCAAATTGAACTATATCATTTACACCTTTCATCAAGTCATAAATTGTAGAAGGAGCTTCAAATCTTTTACTCTTCCTCAAATATTTTTTCATATTTTTTCTATATAATTCTAGGAACCAAACAAATAGTTTTGCATTACGTTCTGTTGATTTTGGAAATGCCAATTCTTCATGACGGAAAATTCCTGTTGCAAATGAATAGAAGAAGAAGTCAGCCAAATCTGGCATTATACATTCTGCACCTTCTCTTTCAATTGTTTCAACAATTTGATTGTTTGCTGTAGGATGGAATTTTACAAGAATTTCGCCAACAACACCAACACGAGGCTTCTTTATTGGTTTTAATGGGAGTTCATCAAATTCTTTTACAATATTTTTCATTAGCTTGTTGTATTTATGAATTGACAAAGATGCTGCCTGCTGTTCTGCAATTGCATTCCATTTTTCATATAATTGATTAGCACTTCCAGGAACTGCCTCATATGGACGAGTTCTGTATAAAACCCTCATCAATAAGTCGCCAACCATAATCGCCTTAATAAGCCTATGCAATAGTCCAAGCGTTATTTTAAATCCAGGATTTTTTTCAAAACCTTGAGCACTTAATGAAAGAACTGGTATATTTCCCCAACCAGCATCAACTAAAGCCCTTCTAATAAAGCCAATATAATTTGTTGCACGGCATCCGCCACCTGTTTGAGTAATAATTAGTGAAGTTTTATCCAAATCATATTTTCCAGATTCCAATGCAGATATCATTTGACCTGCTACAAGAATTGAAGGATAACATGCGTCGTTATTTACATATTTTAATCCAGTATCAACTGCTTTTGGATCAACGGCATCAAGAACTACAAATTTATAACCTGCTCCAGCAAACGCTTTTTGTAAAATTCTAAAATGAATAGGAGACATTTGTGGTCCAATAATTGTATGGGTATATTTCATTTCTTTTGTAAAGACAACTCTTTTATATGCTGACCCTTTTATTTCAACTTTACTCTTACTGCGTCTTCTTTCTTTTACAGCGGCAATCAAAGAACGAATTCTTATTCTGACTGCACCCAAGTTTGAACCTTCATCAATCTTTATAAGAGTGTACATTCTATTTTTTGCACGGAAAATCTCATCTACTTGATCTGCCGTTACCGCATCAAGTCCACAGCCAAAAGATGTCAATTGAACTAATTCTAGATTTGGCATTTCGGAAACAAACTGAGCTGCACGGTACAAGCGGTTATGATAA
>JAAZCS010000133.1 GCA_012513125.1 Treponema sp.
ATATAAAACTATATTCAGTTTGGTGTTCATTGTGTAAAGCGGAGAAAAAGTCTGATTTGCAAGAACCGATTGAATTATTAAAAGCGTATTCAAAAATAGATTCAATGCAAACAGTAAAGCCAACAATTTTGCTAACTTTATGGTATATAACAGGCGAAAAGATTTATGCTGAAAATTTGAAATCATCTTATCCCAAGGCTATTGAAACTTCAATTGTAAATGGCGAAGTACAAATGTTGCCAACACCGTTCTGGTTTTTTGTGCCAAAAATGGGACAAGCAGAAGTTGATTCTGCAATAAAATCAGTTGAAAGTAATGTGGAATTAAAAAAAGAAGAATCAACAAAAAAAGCATTAAATACAAAATCAAAACTTCAATTAGGTTTGTTTAGTACGAAAGAAAACGCAGAACTACTTGTAAAAGAGTTGAAGTCCAAGAAATTCGATTGCTATATCAGTGAAGAAAAAAGGGCAAGCGGAAATATCTATTATTCAGTTTTATACGATGTTGATTCATCATCAGAAAATTCTGTTGCGGATAGTTTAAGAAATTTAGGCTATGAATGCTATTTTGTTGATTAATTGTAAGAATTAGTCTTCATTTGTTCCGTTTTTAATTCCAAGATATATTCTCTGCCAGCTATCATATCTTTCTTCTGTAATTTCACCATTTGCTACGGCTTCTTTTATTCTGCAACCGTGTTCAGCAATATGAGAGCAACTCATTCCGAAATTGCACTTGCCCACAAAAGGTAAGAATTCCTTAAAGTATAATGCTAAATCTTGTGCTTCTATATCATCAAGAACAAAAAGTCTAATTCCAGGGGTGTCAATGATATTTGCTTTGCAACCTTTTATTCCTTCCATTAGCGACTCGTTTAGAGTTAAATGAACAAGAGAACCCTTTGTTGTCGTGTGGTTTCCTCGTCCATATTTTTTTGATAGACTTCCAGTTTTTAGAACACAGGTATTATCCATAACGTTGATTAAGCTTGATTTTCCAACTCCAGATTGACCAACAAAGGCACACAGTTTATTTTCAAGAATATGTGCAAATTGAGCCATTCCTTCACCTGTTTTGGCCGACATTCTTAAAACTTTGTAACCAAGGTCTTCCCATATCGTCAGTCGTCTTTCGATTTTTTCAAATTCTTCAATTCTTCCATCTGTTTGCATAGATTCGGCTAAATCATATTTATTGCAAACGATAATAGGTTCAATTCCTTGGTGTTCAGCCTGAGCAAGTGCTCTATCTGTAAAACGAGGCCTAAAAGGAGGTTCATCGGGCGTTGTTACTAAAATCAAGTTGTCAACATTTGATGCAAGCAATTGAGGACATCTGCCTTTTGTATTCCATCTTACGAAAGTATTTTTTCTTGGCAATAAGGCAATAATTTGTCCTTTTTCGTTATTAATTGAATCAATTTCGATAACAACATTATCACCGGGTGCAAGAGGATTATAAAATTCTTTTTCAGTTTTGATGACCTTTCCTTTTATTGTGCATGCTCTGATTATTTCATCGTCACATTCAACAGTAAAAGTATTATTTGTTCCGTCAATTACAGTTCCATTCATTAATTATTCCTACATTTTTTCAAGATATGGAACTAAAACAAGGTTCATTGAGTTTTTCATAACTTGAAGAGTGCATTTTGCTAGATATAATCTTGCTGATTTTAAAAGTTCATCTTCGCAAGAAAGAATAGGGCATTGCTGATAGAATTTTGAGAATAATTTACTTAAATCATATAAGTAAGTAGTTATAAAACTAGGATCAAGATTTTCTGCTGCTTTTTGAACAATATCAGGGAATGTTGATAACTGTTTAATCAATTCCCATTCCTCGCACGCTGTAAGGAGTGATATTGATTCTTCAGAAGAAGATATATTAATTTTCTTTTCTTCGGCTTTTGATAAAATTGATGTAATTCTTGCTCCCATGTATTGTAAATATGGACCAGTATTGCCATTGAATGAAAGAGACTCTTCTGGATTAAAAAGCATATCTTTTACAGGATTTACTTGAAGAAGATAATAATGCAAAGCAGCAAGTGCAACTTTTTCCGAAACAGCATCTGCATCACCAACTTCCTTATCTCTTCCTTTTTCAATTATTTGTTCAAGTGCCGATTTTTGAAGTGAACTAATCAAATCGTCTGCATCAACAATAGTGCCTTCTCGGCTTTTCATTCTTCCACTTGGCAAATTAACAAGACCATAGCTTAAATGATATAAATTGTTAGTCCAGTCAAAACCAAGTTTTTTTAGAATGTAAAATAATACTTTAAAATGATAAATTTGTTCACTTGCAACAACGTATACAAGCTGATTAAATGCCCAATCATTATGACGACTTATGGCAGTTCCAATATCTTGTGTGATATAAACGGAAGTTCCATCTTTTCGTAAAAGGACTTTCTGCTGAGCTTCTCCGTCTTTGTTGTTTCCTGCAACTTCACTAACATCAACGCGAACAGAACCATCTTCTGCTTTATAGAAAACACCTTTTTCAAGACCTTTTAGAATTTCGTCTTTACCTTTTAAATAAGTTTCACTTTCAAAATAGAACTTGTCGAATGAAATGCCTGTTCTTTCATATGTAGCTTTTACACCTTCGAATGTCCATTCATTCATTTTTTGCCATAAAGAGCGGATTTCTTTATCGCCATTTTCCCATTTAATTAGCATTTCTTCGGCTTGTTGCAAGGCTTCTGGATGTTCTTTTGAATATTTATCAAATTCTATATAACATTGACCAACAAAATGGTCCCCTTTTAGATTAAGGCTTTCTGGAGTGTCACCTTTTGATTCATGGAATAATTTATATGCTAGCATTGATTTGCAAATATGAATTCCTCTGTTGTTGATTAAATCAACTTTAAAAACTTCTGCTCCTGCCATTTTTAGAATGCGGCTGACGCTTTCACCAAGTGCATCATTTCGCATGTGACCCAAATGAAGCGGTTTGTTTGTGTTTGGGGATGAAAATTCCACCATTACTCTGCGACCTTCTAGAGGTTTTTTTTCTTCAGAGTTAAAAGAACCATATGATTCTTTTTGATTTTCAATCTTTTGTAGAATCTCAAAAGAAACATTTCCTTTTTTTAGTTTTACGTTGATATATGGACCAACTGCGATAAATTCACCAATTGAATTATTGTCTATATATTGCACAACTTTTGCAGCAATTTGTGGAGGCCCCATTCTGAGTGCTTTTGCAAAAACAAACATTGGAATTCCTAAATCCCCCATTGACGAATCAGGAGGAGTTTGAATCTGAATAGAAGAAGATTCTACTGCGAAAATATCCGGATAATTTTCACTGATAAATTTGTTAATTGCAACTAAAACTGTTTCGCGGCAAATTGATTTTACATCAACCATTTGTGACCTCTAAAAAATGTATAATATAGTAAATATTAATTAATTATATACTGTTTGTCAAAGGTAGTTAGTGAAGTGTTTAGTTAAAAAGAAAGCACACCAAGATTTTCTTGGTGTCCTAATCGGAGAGAGTTTATCAGCTTATTTACAAGCTAATATGATAG
>JAAZCS010000134.1 GCA_012513125.1 Treponema sp.
CAAATAAACAATTGTATTCCAACCAACTTCCTTCCAAACATATGTACAGCCAATAATTGACCAGAAATATTTTGGAACTGACAGCCACATAATTGGAGATTTAATAACCCCTAAAGCCATCAAAACATTATTCAATGTACCGTCTTCAACAGAAAGAATTGAAGAAACCAAACCAGTTACGATTACCCAAGACAAAAAGTGTGGTAAATATGAAACAGTTTGAACAATACGTTTTACACCAACATGTTTAACTTCATTTAAAAACAAAGCAATAATGATTGCTGAAATATATCCCAAAACAGTACTTATTAAACTCATGCAAACTGTATTTCGCAAAGCTAATAAGAATTGTTTATCTTTTATTAAAACACCAAACCACTTTAGCCCAACCCAAGGTTCCTCTGAAAAAGACAGACTTGGTTTATAATCCTGAAAAGCCATTGTCCATCCCCACAAAGGATAGAACTTAAAAAGAACAATATAAAGAACAAGAGGAACTGACATCCAGAATAATTGTTTTTGCTGTAGTAATTTCTGCCAGAATGTTTTTTCTGGATTTAATAAAGAAGTATTTACGACTTCTTTTGCATTATCTTTTTTATGCATTTTATCACCTTGATTTTAAAAAATGGGACTACCCCAAATGCTGAAGTAGTCCTCTCTAAATTAAATTAAAACTTATTTTGCACCATATTTTGCAATACGAGCATCAAGGTTTTCTTGCATAAATGCATTGTATTTTTCAATACCAGCATCTTCCAAAGCTTTACAATATTCTTTCCAAGAAGCTTCAAATTTACTTGTTGGTCCCATTACGATAGTTGGAAGGTATTTCTTATATGCTTGTTCACATTTTGACCATGCTAACTGAGCTTCAGAACCATCAGGTGTAGAAACTTGCCACATTGGGAACCATCCAGCATCTGCAGGAGGATTAGCATCCATAAGTTCATTATCACTTGAAACACCATAAGCATTCCACAATTCAATATCTTCAGGTTTCTGTGATGCGAAATATTCAGAAGGAATATAATTCATATCAGTAGCATAACCGTCACTATAAGTTCCCTCAAATTTTGGAGCTGTATCACGCCAAAGTTTTGCTTTATTGTGCAAAATCCATGTAGCATCTTTCTGATCAATACGCTGTTTTTCTGTTCTATATGGAAGACCATTTGCATCACGCTGCCAATCTTCACCTTCAATACCCCAACCTAAAACACGTTGAGCTTCTTCTGAAAGCTGTGCATCCATAAATTTAATTACAGCAACTGGATCTTTACAATTCTTTGTAATACCAAATCCTCTCTGGATATTTGGAATTGTTCTATTTCTGTAATGAGGTGCAATTGAATCATCAAATACGATAGGAAGAGGAGCCATTGTTCTTTCATAATTTCCAGCAACTTCAAGTGAATACATAGAATCATTGAACTGCCAACGTTGATCATGAAGACCTAAAACACGTCCTGTAGCAAGTTTTGCCATATACTGGTCATAGTTATCAACGAAACAAGATTTATCAATAAGACCTTCGTTATATGCCTTGTTTACGTATTTAAACCATTTTTTAGAAATATCTTGATTTAAAAAAGCTTGATATGTCCATTTTCCATTAACTTTATCAACAGTACCGTTTCCATCATTTGGATATCCAGCACAGAAGTTTGGAGGGTTAATTAAACAGAATGAATGCCAATCATATGTCAAGATAGTAAAAGGAATTGTCTCCATTCCATCAATTGTTGGATATTTTTCTTTATATTTTTTTAATAAATCAAAATATTCATCAACTGTTTTAATTTTTGGATAGTTGAATTCTTTTAGAACTGCTTTCTGAATCCAAAGTGCAGAATCACCATAATATGTACTCTGATCACGACCTTCTATTACACCCCAGTTTGGCAAACAATAAACTTTTCCATCTGCTTCTTTCATCTGTTCCCAGCACTGAGAATAGTGTCTTTTTAGATTTGGACCATATTTTTCGATTAAATCATCTAGAGGAATTAAAGCCCCAGCATCATAGAATTTTGTACTGTCAACTTCTACTAAATCAGGATAATCACCAGAAGCAATTAATACACCAATTTTTTGATCTTTATCACCTACAAGAATATCAAAATTAAATTCAACATTATATGTGTCTTTAATCCATTTGTAAATTTTGTTATCAGCAGGTGGTTGCTGTTGCTGTTGTATAGTAAAAATAGAAATTGAAAGAGGTTTGTTCGAAGCCTTTCCACTATTCTTACATCCAAATAAACACAGACCTAAAACAGCAGCCTGTATCACCAATAGAACTTTTTTCATATTTTCCTCCTAAAAAAAATATGTCGTTAATAATTAGTCAGATTATTTTACTTTTATAATTAGTAATTATTAATTTAATTTTCATTCTATTAATTTTCATTCTATTTTTGAAATTTTCATATAAGGTTTTTTCTGTATATAAACAAAAAATAGCTTTAAATTAACATGTTTAAATATTATATTTTGTATATGAATAAAGAGTTAAAATCTAAACTATTGCCCTTCATACTGACTTTCGTTGTCCTTTTATTAGATCAGCTTACGAAATCATTAATTGTGCATTTTATCCCACCATATACTATTGGAACTCAATTTTTTGGTGACTTTTTGAGAATAATCCATGTTTCAAATTCTGGAGTTGCGTTCAGCATGGGTGCAGACTGGTCTACAAATATAAGAAAAATCTTTTTTGC
>JAAZCS010000135.1 GCA_012513125.1 Treponema sp.
AAGATTTAAGGAAATAGAAGCTGTTTCTGGAATAGATGCAAAAGTTCACACTTTGCGACATTCTTTTGCAACTCATTTACTTTCTGGAGGTGCAGATTTAAGATCAGTTCAAGAGTTGCTCGGGCATTCTGATTTATCAACAACTCAAATATATACGCATATAACCGATGATCAATTGGAAAAAGTGCATGACAAATATTTTAATAAATAATTTCTAGTAGAAAAAGGAATTTGTATGAAAAAAATAATTTTAGTATCAGTGTTGTCAGGATTATTATTCATATCCTGTGGTGTATCAAATAAGTCTATTATTAGACAGCAAAAGATGGAAGAAGGTGTGTCTAATCCAACAACAATTGAAGATTTAAAAGATGCAATTTCAAAATATCAAGAAAGAGTTGCTGATATTCAATTGGCTAACAGTCAGATTGGTATTTGGTATAAAATTGTCGGTACTAAATATCTAGATAATAAAATGTATGGAGAAGCTTTAAAATCGTTTGAAAAGGCATTGGAATATTATCCTGATAATCAGAATCTATATTATTATGTAGGAGTTTGTGCGGGTTATATGTCTCATGCAGCGTTGGATTTTGGAGGAACAGGTTCTAACACTGAAAAAATGAATTATCTACGGCTTGCAGAAGAATCATACATAAGGGCAATTTCTATTGAAGATACATATGTGCGTGCTTTATACGGACTTGGAGTTCTTTATGTTTTTGAATTGGATGAAAGCGATAAGGCAATTCCATATCTTGAAAAACTTTTAACAATTGATAAAAAACACATAGATGCTATGTTTGTTTTGGCAAGAGCGTACTATTCAACATTTGATTTTGATAAGTCAATAGCAATGTATGATAAAATAATCGAAAATTCCAAATCTGAAGAAGTTTTGACAAATGCTCAAAATAATAAAAAAATAGTATTGGATGCAGCTTATTCAAACTAAAATAAAAAATAAGACTCTTTTATACATTTCAATTTCTCAAATAACGTTTTTATCTTTCGAAGAGAAAAAAAAATTAGCGAAAAATCTTGACAGTTATAATGACCTTGCATTACTGTTTATAGAAGATATTTCTTTGATTATACAAAGGAAGATTTCTAGTCGGGCTATATGGAATGGTGAAGAAAATCGGAGAAAAACTGATTTAATCGCATACTATTGTGAAAAATTGAATATTGGAATGCTTTTTTATTTTGATGATAAGTATCCAAAGATTTTACTTAATTGTAGCGACCCTCCATTTTTATTGTATTTCCGTGGAAATCCCGATGTGTTGTCAGGGACAAATGTATCTGTAGTTGGAACTAGAAGATTAACTTCATTTGGACGAAAAGCGGCAATTGAATTTTCTTATGATGCCTCTATGGATGGCGTAAATGTTGTTTCAGGTCTTGCAATCGGTGGTGATAGTGCTGCTCATATTGGAGCGTTAGATGCATATTATGATTGTTTTGAGCGAGAAGAAGATTGCAACAAAGTTGGAAGAACAATAGCCGTATTACCGTGTGCTGCAGATGATATTGTTCCAAGTTCAAATAAACGGCTGGCTCAAAAAATAATTGAAAGCGGTGGCTGTTTAATTAGTGAATATGAACCGACAAGTCAAATTGCAAACTGGCATTTTGTTCAAAGAAATAGAATAATTGCGGGATTGTCACAATCAACTGTAGTAATTGAAGCTCCTGTTGGAAGTGGTGCACTTATAACAGTTGATTACGCATTAGATATGGGACGCGATGTAATGTTTCATAAAGTATCATTTAATGATTTTGCTGAACAAATTTCAAAAAAATCAAAAGATGAATTGGAGTTAAAATATATGCAAAAAAAAGTGAGTAAATTCAAAGTTGAAAATTCTCCAAAAAAGTTTGTAGATGATGGTGCTCCTGTGATAATTAATTACAAAGATTATTGTTCCTGTCTCTTGGAAATTCCTGGAAGACGTAATATAACAAATTGAATAAATAGTTAAACAAAGATTTTTCCAAAAAAGTGAAAATCTTAAAAAACATACTTGTGAAGGAATTAGTATATGGCTGAAAAAAAAGCTCCTAAAAAACAAAAAAGTAAAGCGACTCTTGTAATTGTAGAGTCACCAGCAAAGGCTCATACTATTGAAAAATATTTAGGCCCTGGATATACCGTAAAGGCTTCTATGGGACATTTAATTGACTTGCCAAAATCTAGAATGGCAATTGATATAGAAGGCGGTTTCCTTCCTGAGTATATTACTGTTAGAGGTCGTGCTAAATTATTGAAAGAATTGCAAAAAGATGCAAAAAAATCTTCATTGGTTTTACTGGCATCTGATAACGACCGCGAAGGAGAGGCTATTGCTTGGCATTTGAGAAATGCTCTAAGTGAAAAAACAGAAGCTCCATTAAAAAGCATCGTATTTAATGAAATTACACCAATTGCAATTAAAGAAGCTATAAAACATCCTGGTGAAATAATTGAATCAAAAGTTAA